>CATEWF010000023.1 GCA_949527715.1 uncultured Mycoplasmatota bacterium
GTCATTATTATATAATATATAAATAGTATATTTAGTATTAATAAATATAATAAATTACATTCATTAAATCAAAAAAAAAAAAGATACTAAACATTTAGTATTTTTTAAATTAAATTTTATTTTTGTTTAATTTCTATATGGAATAAATACCTCACCATTGATTGCACGTGTATGTGCTTCAGAAAGACATTGAGGTGAAGGATTAATATAACATTCTACATAAGAAAACCTTGTAGGCTTTCTATCCTTTATATTCTTAAATTTATCTGTATTCTTATGCATATCAGTAAAATATTCTTGAGATAAATCATTGAATGTAGTTTTACCTGTAAATTCCATATCTACATCACCGTTTTGTGTGATATAACGAGGTGATTCACCAGGGGCTTTAACAAGTACAGAGTCTTGACTATATCTACGTGCCAATTCAATACCAAAATCATAAAGTTCTTTAAAATCTGGTACTTCGCCACCTCTCTTATTATTATAAACAATAAATGAGCGTTCATATACATTTTGTTCATCATCAGTTCCTTTGTTCTCAATAAAACCACCATATACAGGAGTATAAGAGAAACCACTTTCTTTAATTAATCGTATACACTCTTTAATTCTTTGATTGTTAATTTCAGAAAGTTTCTGACTTGCATTAGGTTCTGAAGGATCTATATCAAAATCGGCATATCCACGACAAGGTGAAATAGCAATAAAACCATTTTCTGAATGTCTGTCTAACATAGATTTTGCATTAACCTCATTAATGGAAATCATTTTTCCATTATTAGTTGTATGTGGTCTAAACTCCCATAAAAAATTGTTCTTCTTTACTCCCTTATTTTCTTGCAAAATAGAGATAAATTGATTTTTTGCGTAATCCATATTCTTTTTATCCTTTTTATTATTATAATATAAATATTTCTTTTTTTACAAATGCAAAGGTATGAAATATTTTTTAAATAACCAAATATTTTATGTTAAAAAAATAAAAAACTGCATATCATTAAAGTGATATACAGCCTTCATAATGTTAATCATACATATAGTTACTCAACAGAAACTACAACGCTATCAGTTACATTAACATCTACTGAATCTACCTGTACACTATCAACGATAACTGAATCAGTCTCTACTACTTCTGCCTTATTAGAAGTATTCTTATTATTACAAGCAGACATTACACTAAGGGTAACGATACCCATCATTAAAAATAAAATCTTTTTCATCTTTTTTAAATTTTTATTATTTTATTGTTTATTACAAAATAAGTAGTTATTTTCTAAATTAATTAAACCATTTTAAAGTTGTTTCTCCTTTAAAACCTTTTTCCCATATATACCAAGCATATGCTACGGCTGAACCACCACCTTCTATCATGGTTTCAAAATCACCATTTTTAGCACACATAATTCTACTTGATGAAACCCATATAGTTTTAGGTGGATATTTTTCGAATAATGATTTTCTCTTTTTACCTTCAAGAAATTGTATTTTTAAAAACATACATACCTTATTCCCGTCAGCAATTTTTTCCATAGCACTCTCGACAAATTCTAATGCGTATTTATAAGGCGGATTTGTGATAATAGTACCATTGAAAAGTTTATGTTCTCCATCAAGTTTTTTTAAGAAATCTTCTTGTTTAACTTCATCATTTCTTACGACTAAATCAGTTGATATAACATTATATCCATGTTTTTTAAACACATTTGATAAATGCAATTCACCAGCCGCAGGTTCCCATATACTTCTATCCTTTGGTATATCTTCAATTTGTAAAAGTAATTCGGCTGCTATAGGGTCAGTCGCATAATAGTCTTCGCTTTGTCGCTCTTTATCTGTATGATTACTTGCTCCAAGAGTTTTGAAAATGCTGTTTTTATTACCAGCCCAATCTTTATTTTCCATTTATCTATATTTCTTTTTATGTTTTACAAAAATACGTCAAATATTTTATTCGTCCAAATTTTTATTTATTAAATTATTAATTTTTTCTTTTAATTTTATCGCTCTCATTGCCCCAAAACGAGCAACTTGCAACTGTTCTTCTAGAAATAATTTACGATATTTAAGATTTGGTTCAAATTCACCTACATTAATATTGTGAAATTTAAAATTCAATTCTTCATCATAAGTTATTATCATATTATAAGTTCTTTTTTTATCTGATATATAATTTATTACTTTATCATATATTGATTCTGGAATACAATAATAAAAATATTTAATAATATTACCATATGATTCATGAGAATGTTTCTTTTTAAAATCATTCTTAAAATCTTCCCATGAACGTTTAATTTCAATTTCAGACAAATAACCTGATTTGTTTAATACTAACATATCACATTCATATCCAATATTTAAACTTGCACCAAGCCCATAAACATTATATGCAACAATATTTTTGATATAATTAAATTCATCAAGTTTAGCAAGTCCTACTTCAATTTCATATAATGTACGTTTTGTATTCATTCTTTACAAAGTAAATAATTTTTCTATTGGTTTATATGTTTTTGTCGTATTCATTGAATTAGTTACTTCTTTTTGCCAAATGCATTTAAAATCTTCTGGCATATAGTATTCTGAAATGAATATTTGATACTTATTTTTATTTTCTCTACACCAATTATAAAAATTTTCATAATCAAAATTTTTACTTGTTTCATATTGTTTTGTTCCTTTATATGGGATATCACATTGTCCACACCATATACATTTTCCATTACGTCTAACCAATACAGTATGCCATTTTTCTAACGTTACACAATAAACCATATCGTTATAATCTATCCATTTTTCGTTACTTTTAACATGAGACTTATATGGCGTATTTTTAACTGAAATTACACAATATGGTTGTTTTGTTTCAATATATCTATTTTCTTTTTTATAAAAAGATACACGAGGTTGTACATATCTAACAGAAGAAGAATGTTTCGTTTTATATAATATTTCCATTATATCATCAATTAATAGTGGATAATTACCCATTATTATTTTTCTCCTTTCATTATCTGAATCCCCATCAAGAATTCCTTCAACAATATAATTTAATAACTCAGTATTTAATTCTTTATAGAATTTTGGAATGTGTCTATCTTTTTTATTTTTCCCAAAATTTTCAAAAAATGATGCATATTTTCTTGGAAAATAAAAAGTGTATAGTTCTTTTTTACTTTTATATAAGGAATATGATAATTTCAATTCATCTAATATGAACTTTAATTTATTAATTATCTTTATTTTCTTTTGTGTAATTGTTATTGCTCCCTTGTTGTTAATAGAGCCATCAGTTATAAATAAACCAATCAAATAACATATTAATTTAGCATTAAAAAAATCATCATTAATCTGAACATATTCTATTTGTTTGCCATTCCAATTACCTATATTATTTACGAAATCATAATTTGAATTACCAAAAAAATCATTCGCTTTTACAAAATGTTCTTTTCTTAAACGTTTTCTACTATATTTTTTTGAACAAAAAATATTATGATCGGATGTTACCATCAAATCTATTTCATTAGTTTTATAATGATACATTTTACCCGTATAATGATATTTTGTATGATAAATAGATGATACCCAATCTAAATTATGAATTATTGGATCCATAGAGAAAAATTTGTCTTTTTTTATATCACAATCTTTGATATATTTCCATCCATTATCGGTTAATATTTCAGTGTCTTTATCAAAGCAATAAACGATAGAACCTTCTGGTATGGATACATCTGAATAATTTTCACTAAAAAATTTAACTTCTTCGAGTTTTGGAATTTGTTTTAAAGTGTTATTAATTTGTTCAGTAATATAATCACGTGTTTTACCATTTTTCTGCATTACATTATGTCCAGAATAACCACCTGAAAAAAATCGTCCGTTAAACGAAGCCATCCACCCATACCAACCAATTTCAGCATAATCTTCATCTGTTAATACTAAATGTCTTTTAGACAAATTATATAAATCTCTTCTTGCATCATAATCATCTTTATTGATTATTTTTGAATATTCATTCCCTCTTATTAAGGATTTAAACATTTCTACAAGAAACTTATTTTTATCATTTGCTATCTTAATATAATGATTTGGTACTCGTTCAATAACAGAACAACTACCACAAAACAAATCAACAAATGTATTAGTATCTTTACAATTATCAAATATTACTTTTAAAATTTCATCAGCAATACGTTGTTTATTTCCCATATACTTCATGTTCCAAAATTTATTAAATATTAATAGTTTCCTTTATGAGTTTTAACCCTCATCGGGTTGAACAGCAACCCACTATCAATTATCTCCTTAATATAAGGAGAATCACCGATTACTTTTCTCATTATATTCAATGCACCGTTCACATCGGCATTAACCAACTTACCAATTGAACTACAATAAAGACCACGTTTTACCCTCTTGCCAAGATAAACTGAATGTTTACCGATTTCCTCATTTGCAAGGGCATCACACTTGCTTGTGTAACTCTCTTCTGTTATGATAACCTTTATACCACATAATTCACATTTATATGTTAAATAACCTATTAATAAATCATAAGGAATACTAACAAATGTCTGGTTGTTTCGTTTACCGATTTGGATGGAGTCTTTCCATCCTCTATTATAACCTACAACAATGTTACCAATACCATTTTTTATTAATATATTCACGATATATCTACTCATTTTATGAAACGTATCAGGCATCTGTCTGTTACGTTTTGAATAAAGGGTTCTAATCCTCTTGCTTGTGCGTTTGCCTTTAGGCAATGCGCTTTTTAATTTGCTTATTTCCTTATTAAACCATTGGTTTTTTGATTTAACGGAACGACCGTTAAATAACAACGGTTTGTCCTTATCCATAACCAAAGTTACAAGGTTATCAATACCCAAGTCAATTGAAGCATACCTATCATTGTCAAGTCGTTCATTTATAACGTCCTTAACGTTATACACTATCTCTATATCAAATGTTTTATCCAATAATGGCAATATTCTTATTTGTTGAAAGGCTGTCAGCCTTTCTTTATATTTATTCCATTGAGGAATAAATAATTTCAAGTCTTTTGAAAGATTTATAAAGCCATCTTTAATGCTTGCACATTGGTTTGTATAAACCAATTGGTTGACATTTCCCTTATATGAAGGGAAGTGTGGCATACCACGATATTTTTCTTTATGCTTTTTCCAATCCTTAATAGACTTGACATAACTTTTAACATTCTTGTCAAGTTGCTTAAGGCATTGTTGTGCCACTTGTGCCTTGAGAAGTTTATAGTTTATTTCACCTTCAAGATTTATTATATCTTTCATCATTTTGTCGGTGTCATAATACGACAACCAACGGTTGTTGGTTTTCAATTCCTGCTTAATGATATATAGTGTTTGGTTATACAAGTTTTTTGATATCTTGCATAAGTTATATAGTTGCTCATTATATGGTATGTGGAATTTATAAACCAATCTCATTCTTCAAGTCTTTCTTTATAGGTGTATTTTATTTTTCTTCTTTAACGTATTTTGTTAAAATAAACTTTGTTATTTTTAATATATTTGAAAATTTTATTAAAAAGTTGACTATATCATTTCCCAAAAATGTTCATCAATTATTTTAGAAATATCAGAGGGTATTGGCTTACAATGTAACAATAACTTTTCTCTGGTTTTTTCAATGAAATTATTTAAATTTTCTATTTCATCTTTACTCATATTTCTATACCTTTTTTCATCTAAAAGAGGAAAATGGTCAATTATAAGTAATTCAACATTATTGTTATTCATATATTTTTTTAGTTTTAAACATTACAAATGTACCATTATTTTTCTAATAAAGCAAATTAATAATGTTAAAATATCTAATAAATAGATACAAAAAATCCTACTGTGTGTCTTACAGTAGGATTAGTTAATTTTTTTATAATTAAATTACTGTCCAAAATTACGATTAAAATTTTGTTGTAATCTACCATTATTACCACGAATTTTTCCACCACTATGCTGTCCGTTCTGTGCATTTGTTGAACCGTTAATAAGAGTAAGTAAACGTTCAGCCGCTTGATAAGTTTGTGTATTTTGATTACCTAAAATACCTTTCTGCATAAGAGAAGAAATAGTATTACCTAATTTACTTAATTCATCATTTGCATTACCCGTCTGTGCGCTTGCTTTTGTGAAATTTTTTGTACGTTTCCATCTATCTCCAAGAGAACCTTCACCACCACCTTGTTTAAGAGCACGACCAAGACCTTGAGCACCACCTTTTAAACTACCCCAAAAACCTTCGTCTTCAAGTGCTTCATTAATATATTTTGAAATGGTCGCTTTTAATTCGCTTTCAGTTAATTTTATCTGCTGTGCCATATATTTTTCTTAAAATTTAAATTATTATATTTTATAAATATCATTATTTTTTTATTAATTTAGATAACTTCATATTTTGTACGGGTTTTGGTATTAATAAATACCAGTTATTACCATTATCAAAAGAAAACTCCCAAAAAGTTTTTCGTAAACTATTTCTTTTTGGATTTTCTTCAACTGAAGCGATAGTTCTAAATATAACATTTTTACCGTTTCTATTTGCAGCACCATATAACGTATCAATGGCATTACGGAATAGTTTTTCGCCAGAAGCAGATTTGCCGAAAAATGATAATGTTGAATCTATTTTATCATTTCCAAAATTTTTTATTTTATATATCATAAATTTATTGGTAGATAAATAAATAGGCTCTGCATCTAAACGTTCACCATTAAAATCTATTGTGGATGGTTGTATTACCGTATCATTTGATGAATGACTACCATTATCCACAGTTAACGGATTTGACCCAATAGTTCTATTGACATCCCCTTTACTAAAATATGGTGTGGTACTCTTATCATACCATCCTTCATTAATAGTATTAATTATTGTTTCTACTATTATATGTTTAAGTTCATTGATTTTCATTGATTATTATAATTTATTTTTTAATTTTAAAAACTATATCATTTATATCATTAAATGGTAATATAATTAACTATTTATATAATATAAATATAAGAAAAAAATACAACATGAAGAAAACTATTTATGATTATGATAACGAGTCTCAAATAGGCATTGTTTTTGAAAAATGCTGTTGTGGTGATGACTGCTGTGATGCAGAACGTATTATTAGTGAGGTTAATGATAATACAAATAAAAAGATAGAAAAATTACATACCGATTTACGAGATACTGATATTGACAATGCTGTTAAATCAATAATCAAACGTATCGAAGAATCACAAAATAGCGTTAACACCAATGTTGATACCACCAGAGATACAATAATGGATAACATTAATGAAAGTCGTTATGCTATCATTTCTAATGATAATGAAAATCATGACGCAACGAAAAAACAAATAGCAGAAAGTACTGATGATATAAAAAACAATGATAATGCGAATACAAGCAATTTATTAAAGGTACTTGAAACTATGTATAATGGTGTCATAGCAAACGATAATAACAATAAGAATACTATTGTTTCTAATAATAATGAGAATAAAGACGCAATCATAGACAGCATTGATAAAGCGGAAAGAAATGTTATAAATAATGGCGATATAAATAAAAATTCCATTATTGCAAATGATGATACCAATAGGGATATGTTAATCAATAAAATTGATGATGCTAAGACCAATATAAATAATTCAACAGCATCTTTTTTTGAAAATTTTAAAACGTGGATGCGTTCTAATATGACTTGGCATGACTAATAATAAAAACAATACATTATATACATGAGTAACACATACAACACATATGATTTCAATCAAGATACTCCATTTATTCCACAAAAATATTGCGAAATAAATGTTGATGTAGATGGTATAAAAGATGAAATAATTGAGGCTATTGATAATTCAAATTGTGATTTAACCCATAAATTATATCACACAAACAAACATATAGAATGTGCTTCTGAAAATATTATTCGTGAAGTACATAAAACAAATTGTTTATGTAAAGTAGCCACAAAAGAAGACATAAAAAATGCTGTAGAAAGTATTAATTCGCATACTGATGATAAATTTAATGAAATTGATTTTATGTCACAATTTGAAAATTTAAATAACCAAATAAAAGATATTAAAAATGGATAATAAAAAAACAGTATACCCTAACCCATTTGGATGGGATGAAATTGAACAGCGTTCTTGTAAAACTTTTTATGAACAAAGAAAAGCAGAATATGCTGAATCATATAAAGAAGAATATCCAGAAAACAATGCTTTAAATGCTTTTGTCTATAATGAAGAAGCACCAACACCACAAATAGCATTCGTTGATGGTTATAAATCAGAAAAAGAAATCAACCAATAACGTTAATATTAGTTTTAAGTTAGTGTTAGTGGCTTGTCCTTACAATTGAAAACTGTTTTTATTTTTCCGTGAAACAACTTTTTTGTATCTTTGTGGAAAAATAAAAGAATACTATAACAAATATAATTAAAATAAAAAAGAGGGTTTTTAGCCCTCTTTTTTATTTTATTAAACTATCTAAATATTTTAATAAATCTTCATCTTTATTTTTATCATTATGTGATTTAATCACATTAACTTGTTTTGTTTCTTCTTCTATTTTAGTAGAATTTTTTAAATTAAATTTTGCGATATCAACATTTGACATTCTAATGGTAGGTTCAACTCCAAGTATTTTACATATCTTATTTTCGATATACATTAATTCATTTATAATTATCATAGGGTCTTGTGAAGAACCACAAGGAGCGATTTCTTTTTCTGAAATAAAACCTAACTTATGTTTTGCTCTTGTATATGCTACATATACAAGATTTTCTTCTTGTTTTTTTTCCCATTCAAGTTGAGCTAACTTTGATGGCATCGTTGAACGGCATAAAATATAGACATTATTTGCTTCCAAACCTTTGGCTTTATGTATAGTCGATAAACATATTCCGTTTTCTTCCTCTTTAAAAATGCTTTTAATATGTGCAATTAGTTCATCTTTAAATTGGAAATTTTTTGCTAATATTAACAATGTATTTATGTTGTCATATTGTTCCATTATAGATGAAGATAAAGTTGCATCATCGTAATCTAAATTACGTTTTTGCATTAATTTATTTCTATCATTAAACATTTTTTTATACAACTGTATAAAAACACCATTTTTATTTAAATCAGAATTTAATTCATAGGCATCAATATTATTCAATATTTGTATTAAATTGCTTCCAATATCTTGCCCTTTAATGAAACAATTTTTCTTTTTTTGTAACAATTTAGTATAGAGTTTAACTAATGGTGCTTTTGAACGACATAAAATCATATCGTTATCTTGTAATACATTTATTTTACAATTATCAATAATGATACCTTCATCTGCATCATCTCTTGATTTAATGGTTGGTACTATACTATTAGCCAGTTTAATGATATTTTTATCACATCTATATGATATTGGTAAATCAAATATTTGAGTATTTGCTTGCTCACATATTTTTTTGAAAGAATCTTCGTCACCACCACAAAATGCATAGATTGCCTGTGAAGCATCACCGACAAATACGCTTCTTGTGCCACGTTTAAAACATTTTTGAATTAATTTTAAAGCAACAATTGATATGTCTTGACATTCATCTACCATAACCCAATCATATTGTAAACCAAGTGGTTTAAAATTAAGTTCAACAGGCAACCATACCATATCGGTATAATCAATTGTTTTAGTATTTTCCTTTCCCCATTTTAAAACTTCCAATGCAACATTACATTCATCATATTGTATTGGTATAGAATATTTTATTGCAACTTTCTCAATTTCTTTAGTCGATTGACAATAATTAAATCTAGCAAAATTAACTAATTCGATAATAGAATTAATGTAATCAGTTAATTGTTGTCTTGTCTGTATAAGTTCACCGACACTAGTTAATTTACTTATATTGCTTTTAATATAGGTTTTATATTTATATTCGTCTAATTCAGTTTCATTACCTAAATTTCTTCTAAGCATTAAAAATCCTAAACTATGAGATGTTTTAACTTGTACATTAGTTAAACCTTCAAGTTTCTTAGCAAGTTCATCGGCAATGCTTTTGTTAAAAGCAATAAATAAACATTTTTGTTTTTTTGGTATTAATTTCATTGAAGAAATAATTGTAGAAGTCTTACCAGAACCAGCAGAAGCAGAAATAACTGCATTACCTACACCATTACTAATAAAATCAAATATTTTTTCTTGATATTCGCTTGGAGTAAAACCAAAATCTATTTTTTTCTTTCTTGCCATAAATTTATTTAATTTTCAAATTCGTTTTCATCAAAACCATTTTCATCATAATCATATTCACAACATGGAAATCGTCTATATTTTTCATCTACTATTTCATAATAAACTGAATCCGTTGTTAATTCTTTTGTATATTTAGTTAAATCAGAATTCCAATATATATAATTTCGGTTTTCTTCTTTTTCTAACGGAAATTCTGTAAAAGAATATACATTGCAACTACAACCACGTGGAACACAATTATCACAATAACAATCACCACTTGGCATATATAACCAAGTGGCAATCTCTTTATTACAAATATTACATTTAACTTTCGCCATAATATTTTAACCTACACTCAAAGGTGCTTTTAATGTCGAATAAGATTGATAATCATCAATTTTGATATCGTCAAAAACGAAATCATCTATGTTCTTTTTTCCAGGATTAAGGGATAACTTTGGTGATTTATATTTTTTAGGGTCTCTTGTAATTTGTTCTTTAACCGCATCCATATGACATTCATAAATATGACAATCTAATCCATTATAAATTAGTTCACCAACGGTCATATTAACACAATGTGCAATTAGGTGTGTCAATAAAGCATATGAACCCCAATTAAATGGTGTCCCTAAAAATAAATCCTGGCTTCTACAAGTAAATGAACAACTTAATTCTCTTGATGGAATGTTATCGTTATCTAAAATTTCAATAATTTCTTCATTCGATTTATTAGTAAAGGTATTTTTATTTGTGTTATATTTATTAAACCATATATTCATACGTTCTTCACTTGATAACTCTCGTGTCCAAAATGTTGAAAACATATGACAAGCTGGTAATGCAATGTACTCAAGAACATCTGGATTCCAAGCAGTCATTACCATTCTTCTGTCATCAGGATTAGTTTTAAGAGTATCAATAATATTTTGCAGTTGGTCTCGATTACTAATACCAAAACTTCTCCATTGCTTACCATATACTTCTCCTAAATCACCAAACTTATAAATGATACTATCTGATACTTTTCTACCAGAATGAATGTCATATCTATGTAAAGATGTATTATTTTTAATAAATTCAACAAATTTTTCTTTTGTTAAAGTTTTAATAAATTCATCAATGAATATAGGTTCTTCATTTTCAAAATCATTATCTTTAACTAAGGTATATGAACAATCAATATCTTCATCTAAATCAAAAATCCGATAATCCAATTTATAATATCCAATAACATCAATATGTTCTTTATTATCGTCTTCGTCTATATATGGTTCTTTACGTCCTATTCTCTTGAAATCAAGTGTTTTAAACCATCTAAATGCATCATCATCCCATATATGAACGTTATTATCAACAAGGTATTTTATATTAGTATTACCAGAAATGAACCATAATAGTTCATGTATTATACCTTTTGTGTATACTTTTTTTGTGGTAAGTAATGGAAATCCTTCTTTCAAATCAAATCTTAAAGTTCTACCAAAAACTGATTTAACTCTTCCTGAACGAGTATTTTTCCAAACACCGTTATCAATTACATCTCTTAAAAGAGAAATATATTTTTCATCAACTGTTACCATTTTCAATTTCTTTTTTATCTTCTTCTGTTAATAATAGGTCAATTCTACATTTAAGAATATTTAAATATTGTCTCATTACTTTATATTGTTCACGTAATAAAGTTTTTTGCTCTGCATCACAAGCATTAAAAACTTGTGAATATAAAAAATCGTGCAATTTATTAATTTTTATTTCTAATTCATTAGCCTCATCAAGTAACCGTAATTTAAATTCTACCATACATTATTATATTATAATTTTATTTCTTCGTCTTGTTCATCGGTTTCATTTTTAATATCATCAACTTCTGAATATGAATATCTTATATTCATTGCTCTTAAAATATCAAATATAGACACTTTCCCTTCAATGGCAGTATATACAGGTTTATTATCCATTTTCATTTGAATTTCACCAGTTTTGCTACAAATATCTATATGATAAACAATGTTTGATAATTTTTCGTTATTTAATTTATCCTCGTCTTTTTTAAAATTATTTTGTAATTCTTGTAATTTATCAATATCAGTATCACTAATACGTGCTCCCTGATATTTTTTGATAATATACGTATTAATGGCACTACCATTCGAAGATGCTGTTTTAAAGGCTACATAATCGTCTGTGGAAACATCTTTATACAAATAAGTTCTACCATTTTTAAAAACAATTTTAAGAGTTTTTGTTACTGAATTATTATCGTAACATTTTGAAAAAATGACGTTACTACTATCATACCAAGTAAAATCTTCGCCATTTATGTATTTGTTATAAACTATCATAATTTATTTTATTTAAATAAAATTTGTGTCAAATATTCGT
>CATEWF010000024.1 GCA_949527715.1 uncultured Mycoplasmatota bacterium
ATAATACTAAAATGTGATTTTATCAATTATTTTCTCCCATATCCACCTAACATTATACAAGCAACCATATGTTTCTGTTCTTGTTTTTTTTGTTCATTAACAAAAGGATTCATTTTATAATGAGCCGAAATTGATACTGATATACTTTTATCTATTTCTGGTTTCACTCGGCTTTCAGTATTATTTTGATTATTTACATACCAAGAAGCTACAATAGTTGCATCTTTCTTTTTATTCTTTTCACTTTTTAACATATAGAATTGCATAACAAAAAGACCCATAGATAAACAAGTCAATAAGTCATCATGCATTCCATCCATATGGTCAGGTCTACCATTTTTAAAAATCCAAGTACCAAGTTCCGATATTACTCGTGATGACCTTACTTTAAATGAATTGTTTTTTAACATTTCAATAAAATTGGAAATCATTTGTAAACGTAAAGCATTGCTTCTAAAACCAGGTAATTGGTCTTGATTGTCATAAGATACTTTTTTTGATTTTATTGAATCATTAGTATAATTTTTAAGGTTAGTATCATCATAATATAAATTAGAATACTTCAATTCTTGTAATGTTAAAATTACAGAATCCCCATAACCACCAATAGCTTCTACAATCGCTAATGCATTATTATATATAGAAGCATAACGATAAACTAATTGACCTACATCAGAACCATTTAATTTACCATTGTATTCTAGTACTTGTTCAAAACAAGGTACACCATTTTCATCGACAGCATCAACATCAATAACTTCAATAGCAGTAGCATCTTCACCACTACCTGAAGATGGGTCGCAAGCACAAATATACCTATGTCCAGGAATAGGGTCTTTCCATATCCAAGTTTCTTTTACTAATGTATCTTTTAAATTCCATTCATCAGTAATTTCTATTACATTTTCAAGTCTATGTTTTTCTATTACTTCGACTGGCACAACAGTATCAGAAGAACCTAAGAAAGAAATATCTAGTTCCTGTGCAATTTTCTGTGAATCATTATTAAATGATTTACACATTTTTATGTACCAAGGACTAATAGGCTTCCAACCCTCTCTTTCTAATTTTCTCCATCTTTCTTCATTATATTCAATTTCACCACGTTTACCTATTATAGTTTCGTGAATAACTTCTTCTTTACCTGTTTCTTCATCAACTTTATGCCATTCAAGATAACGATTATATCTTAAATCTTGATACCACTTAAATTCAACGAATTGAAAGTTATTAGTTTTATTAACGGCATTATCATATGTTTTCCAATACAATGGGTCTTTGCCATTAGGAGTCGATACCATTAATATTTTACTATTACTTACAGATGCTGTGGCAGCTACTGCTTGTGCATATACAGTTGTACCATTTTGAATAAACGCAGCCTCATCGAAAATAAGAATTGATACCGCAGAAATACCACGGGCAGCATTTTCACCTGATGAACGTGCGTGAACTTTACAACCATTAAACAATTCAATACAACCTCTATTACGAGTTTTATAAATAGTTTTTGTATTTTTAGGACTATCTGGATCTGGTGAATAATATTCATCACCCCACATCCATCTTGGTACTTGGTCTAAAAAGGTTCCAATTTTTTCTACTAATTGTTCTGAAATATCTTTTTTATTACCAATACAAAGAACAGTTTCTGGTGATTTTGCACTTGCAAACACTAATTGTCCTGTAATCCAGGCACTTGATACTGTCGTAATACCACATTGTCTGTGTTTTACTGTTACAACGTTAGAATTATTAACAATAGCATTCAAATAAACCTTTTGTCTTGGAAATAATTTAAATGGTACTTGTTTACGTTCATCAGCATTAAAGGTACTAAGATAATTTTCAATAAAATATATCCTTGTTTTATCTTTTAAACATTTTACATATTCATCAAATTGATATTTATTCATAACAAATTATTTTTATCCGTATCAAATATTAATTGTTACGATATAATATTTGAATCCGTTATTAATTCTTCTGGATTATAATAATCATCATCAGAAATATAAACTTCTTTGTTTTGATGATTATCAATATAATCGTCAAATTCATCTTGTTCCTTATTTTTTTCTATTTCTTTTATCATAGACAACAATATTGTTTTACCTTTTTTTGTTTTGGCAAAAATTTCTTTCATAACTTTATTAAATTCAGCAGTTTGCATCATAGCAATATACATAAAAATAAAGTTAATACCGATTTCTTCTGCCGAATAACCAAGTTCTTCAATAATTGATACAATAACTTCCCATAAAGGACAACCGATTCTCATATCCCAAATTTCTGCTAATTTAAAATCAGATTTACCAATTATATACATTGCTTTTTCTCTTTCAGTTGGCAAACCATGAGATATTGATAATTCCAATAATCCTTTTATTAACTCATTTAATAATATTGGGAATAATAATCCTTCTGCCTTTATTGTTACCATACTTTCATCCGAAGACATAAAAACATCAACTTTACCACCATCATTATTATCTTCATTAAATGAATCTTTATTCAGAAATAATAATATGTCATTTAATGTTAATATTTTTTTGTATAAAGATGGTAAATCGCTATCAATTTCAAAAATTTTTTGAAAATAAGGTTTAAAATTTTTCATATAATACAATGAAGCACCTGATACTAAACAATTTAACATACGTCTTTTATAAATTTCGTCAGTTAAATTGTTCATGTCATCTATACTTTCAAATGAAAAATTATCTGTTTTTTCTGGTACTAAACGTTCAACATCACTATCAATATTATTGACTATTTTACCGTCAATAACAATTGTATTTTCTGGTATATTGAACAACTCATTCACACATTCAATACATATTTGCTCAAGTGAAGAAATATTTTTATTTTCTATTTTTTTAGCCTTAGTAATTAAACTACCAAGTTGATTCTTTAATTCATCCTCATTCTTAATATCAATATTTTGTGAAATTTTATCATAATAAGATGTTAATAAAGATACTATAAATTTATTTTCTTCTTCTGGAGGTAAACAAGGATTATCACCGATTGATGTCTGATTACGTTCAGCAGATTTTAATAAATGTTTTGGTAACATAATCATTAATTTTTTATTTTATTTTTTAATAAAATCTCCTACATTATATAATGTAGAGTATTGTTTTAAAACTTTTAAACGATTCTCAATAAGTTCTTTTTTAGTAATAATCTTGTTTTCATTTTGATTAGCATTACCTGGTATTTGTATTGTAGCATTTTTTAAATCAACACCATTTCTTTGGGCTTCTTGTCTTGTAGTATCGACTGCTTTTTTTACATCACCATTTGCGGCTGCAACATCAGCATTTAAAGTAATACCTTCCTCTAATGCTTTATTATATTGTTTTTCACTTATTTTTATTTTTTTAGACATAATGCTCATACTTAAATTATAATTATATTATATAACTATCATAAAAAAGAGGTTAATAAAATTAATATAAAATAAAAATGCGACACTAATATAACGGTGTCGCATTTTTATTATTAATTGAAACTTGGAGAAGTGAAAGGTTTTTTCCTAAAACTATTGTTTTTTTTCAAAGGTTTTTCAATTTCATCTTCTTCTGTATCTATTAGGTCTTGAAAGATTTCATCTATTTTTTGTTTTCGATTAATTGATTCTTGTTGTTGCTCTATATCATTTTCATCATCATTCATTGGTGGTTGTTCAACATCAATATCATCTTCATCAGATTTTATTTTTTTCAAAATATCATCCACATCATTTTGATTTAATCCTTCAATTGCTTGCTTAACTATCATTCCACAAACATATTTAGATAATTCAGTATCTGGTTGTGGCTGTTCGTTATTATAATTACGCAAACTTTGACTTAATTTACCTGTTAATTGTTGTATATATTTTTTTGGGTCTGTTTCTTCATTAGCGTCAACCCCTGCATCGAAATTAGTGTCAAAATCGTTACTCATTTCATTGCCATCTCCCATATCTTGCATCATAGGTGGTTGAGGTGGCATATCGTTAGTCATTTGATTACTCATTTCATTGCCATCTCCCATATCTTGCATCATAGGTGGTTGAGGTGGCATATCCATAGGTGGTTGAGGTGAGTCAACCTTTAACACTTTTCTCTCACTTAGGCTTTTTTTGAAAAACCCATTTTACTCATTATTGCATCAGTTAACATATCAATAACTTTTTCATCAAATGGAGCACCAGAACCAATCTGTGTTCCAAATGGCTTATCAGATTGAACAGATTTGTCATTCCAATCTTTAGCACCATTTTTTGCAACTTCTACATTTGGAGGTGTTGTCATAGGAACTTTTTGATAAGCAGGGTGTTTGCCAAAATCATGCAATTCATCTTCATTAGTCATATTTTTGTTATGATTTTTACTTTCACCAAAACTGTCACTAAAATCATATTCATTATCCATATCCATCATAGCGGCTTGTTCGGCATCGTCATCAGTTAAATCAAAACTATCTTCAAAACCATTACTATTTTCAAAGTCATTATAATCTTTTTCAAAATCAAGATATGCACCACCATCTGCTACTTCTGGAAATGGAACATCCTCCATATCCATTCCTGCAACATCATTTACATTTACTTCTTCCTCATTAACCTTATTATCAAATGGAGATTTATCACCAACTTCACCGACATGCGGTTCTGGTGTATTTTGACAATCAGTATTATGAGCAACTACTTCCTCATGAATTTTTTCGGTATTAGCCTCTTGCTGATTACTTTCTTTGCCTAATTCATCAGTAAATGGAGCACTTGAACCAATTTCGGTACCATGTGATTTATCCATAAAATTTTTATCTTTACTCCAAGCCAACACTTGTTCTTCTGTAAGTTTAAATACATGTTTACCTTCATTTACCTTTACTACTTTACCACCAGAAGGCTTTTTATCGGCAACTGAATTATCTGGTACATATTTAGCATCTTCTTTGTAAACGGCATCTGTATTTTTAGATGGGTTTTTATCAGACTGCATATCTTTATCGGTTACTTTTCCATCTTTATCAAATGGAGCACCAGCCTTTTCGTGGTTTGTTTCAGTTTTTGTAAAATCTTTATCACCATTTGCTACTGCGGTATCTGTAAATGGTGAATTAACTTTTTTATCTGAAGGATGAGATGCAGGTGCTTCAGGAACTGTGTTATGATTTAAAGTAAAACCACTTTTATCTTCACTTAAAATGGAATTAACATTACCAATGATTTGATTAAATCTGTTAATTTCTGAACGCATTTCTTTTGTTTCATTTACTTGCCAATCTGTTTCCTCTTCTTGCTTATACTGTGTAACAGGTGCTTTAACTGAATGTGCTTCATTTATTGACATCATCTTTAAATCAAATTGTTTTGAAGCCATTGAATATGTTGAATATTCATTTTCTTTTTTATTATTAAAACCTCCTATATAATCATAATCTTCTGCAAGTATTTCAGTATCTTTTTTAGGTGCTACTTTAATATAAAATTTATTACATTCACGTATAATCCCATATCTTTTTCCATCAGCAGCAACAGCACTATATTCAAGACGTGGTACAAGTTTATCACTGTTTACATCTTCGCTAATCTTACCATAATTGATAAGACGTTTCATTGTATTTAATTCTTCACTATTGTTATAATTCATAATTTTATTAATTAACTAATTAGTCTTATTATAATATAAATAGTATTTATTTTTTAATTATTTATAAATTATATTTTTTTGTTTTTTTACCTTTATTTGCAATCAAAAAAGTAATGTATATCAGTTGATGACAAATAAATAAACATTATTCGTTGATAAGTATCTATTCCTGCACATACCTCAGATAAATTATTTAATTTATTTTGATTTTTTAAAAGTTGAAGATGATTTAAAAGTATTTTTGGAATTTTTCTATCTCCGTTACATATTGTTCCAACAACCCTATTGACATTTATAAGTTTACAACCATATATAAAGTGTGACATTTGTGATGCATTCCACATATGATCTTTATCAACTGTATTTCTACAGTCCCCGAAATATGGATAATAGTTATAATCAACACCGCTATAAATTTCTGGTTTTTCTTTCATTCCAGAATCTTCTGGTATCATTTCTAATTGTTCATCAGTAAAAGTTTCAGTTTCAGAAATATTTTCATATATAATTCTTTTTTTAGATTCTGTTATACTATTAATTTTATCATAAGATGAATTTATTAAATCCCATATTTTATCAATATAATTAGTTCTTCTTAGTATTTTATAAATTATATTGCCAGAACCCATTTCTCCTTGTTTATCTAAACTTTCTTTACGTATTTTTTTAAGATTATCAAATATTTTTTTCAACTCTTTTTGACACATTTCAATTTTATGTTCATCATTCGTAGATTTTTGTCTTTTTTCAATTTTATCAATTTTTGTCATCAAATTTGCTGCTGTTTCTTTAATATATTTTTCATTTAGTTTAGCATTTTGAAAATCACCAGGTTCTTTTAGCCATTTGTTTTTATATAAAGAATAAACCCCCGTTGAAGAATTTTCCGAATTACTATCTTCAACATACATTTCGACAGGAAAACCATATATTTTTAAGTTAGGGTGTTCGTTCAACCACATTTCTTTTTTTGCATTAAAATAATCCTCAACAAATTCAGTTTTTTTATATACTTTATTATAATCCAATACTACATGTAAATCAATATCCGAATATTTTGACCAATTATAGTTTGCAAGTGAACCTGTAAATACAACATCTTTTGGCTTAACCCAATCAACCGATAATGTGTCAATAAAATCATCTGCTATTTCAAGCAATCTTAATCTTACTCTTGAATTTAGTTTATCATTTACCCATAATTTAGGATGTAAATCACTTTTGATAGCGAATGATTTTAAATTTACTTCACTACTACTTACTTCATTAATATGTTTTACATTTTCAATAATTCCTAATTCATCCCTTAACACAGAATCTTTATAACCTAATTGTCTCATTAATTGAATTATTATGACACCATCAATTGTAGTATAACCATAATAATCATCATTACTTAGTAATCTATAAAATTTAAAATAACCTTCAGAAAAATCATTATTCTCTTTTTCTATACAAGTATGTAACAAATTTTTCAAATCTTCAAACTTAAGCCCAAAGGCTTCTTCAATAAAGAAGTTATGATTAACAATATTAATTGGTTTATAACAAGCAACAGTAACATTATTCATAAAATGAAAGTTCCTATTTTCAAAATCACTTTTGTCAACTTCGATTGAAAACATGAATCCACGGCTAAAACTGTTATTATTTTTAATAAAAAACCAGTTCATTCCATGTGTTTCACCAGTTTGTCTTCCTTTAGAGGCATCAATAACTTTTGTTTCTAATATTTCAGTTAAACCTTCGAAATCGGTTCCATGATATAGTTTAATTTTTTGTGGTAAACTATTATAAGTTTCTGGTTTCCAACTTTCATTTATGTTTTCGTTATTCATTTTTAAACTTGATATATATTCTTCTTTTGTCTTTTTTATTGTTTTACCATTTTGAATTATATATACATTTTCAATTGCATTTGGCATAACAATTCCTTTATACCCAATTTTAGTGAATTTGGTTCCATAACTACCGTTATATGATGCAATATCTCCTTTATGATTTTTATAATCTTTTATGTCTTTTCCATCGTAGAAATTTTTTTCTGACGATTTACCAAAACTATTAATAAAATCATAATCTAAAACTATTTTATTTTTATCAATAAGATTACTATTAATTTCTAATACTACTTGATTTGATTTATAATGCTGTGAATACATTCTGGCATAGTCGTTGGCAATATTATAATCAGAAGTAAGAAAAACATAACCATCATTGTTAGCCTTAAATAATGAATTGTCTTGAATTTTTCTTAGACCTTTTGTTAATATACTGTATAAAAATTTTTCGGTTGTACCGTGATATAATGGATTTGCTAATGGTATGTTTTTTGAATTATCATTTTTCAACCCATTTAAATAACTTATATCATATTTTTTATCATTTATCATTAAACTATTAAAACGGTCTGATAAAATATTGGTTTTTAATAATTGCTGTAACTCTTTTGAATTAACTATATCATAATAATCATTATCAATAATAAGTGTCCATCCATCTTCTTCTTCATCTACCTCTCCAATAAGAATTTTTGGAAAACCAGCAAATTGTAGTATTGCAGAACTTATATTGCTAAAATCATTTTTTGTGTAAATATCACATATAGTATTGTCATCATTAAAAATGATAGGATACATGTTATTGTAGTATTTACATAATTCTTGTAACAGATAAAATATTTTTTTATATTCGCTATCCGTTATATCGTTTACATGTATAATATTAACATAACCCTTAAAGACAACTATTAAATCACCTAAGTCAATATTATTGAAATCATTTACATTATATTTTAATTCATTTAATAACTGCATATCTTTATTAATCTTTAACATAAATAAATAGGCTTTTATTTGGTTATATAAAAGAAAAGTCGTATCTTTGCAAAGATATAATTGTTATTTTATATTTTTAATAAAATTGAATTAAATGAATAAGAAAGTTGCAAACGTAAATGAGTCTATTATTAAAAAGTTGCCTTCTCCAAAGGAACTATTTGAACATTTAAATGAATATGTAATCGGTCAAGAAGAGGCTAAAAAAATACTATCGGTTGCTGTTTATAATCATTACAAACGTTCTATTATAAATATGACTAATACTTCCAATGATGATATTATGATTGATAAATCTAATATTTTAATGTTGGGAAATACAGGTACAGGTAAAACATTCTTAATTAAAACTATTGCAAAATTTCTTGGTGTACCATGTTATATTGCTGATTGTACTAAACTATCGGCTACTGGTTATGTTGGCGATGATGTTGAAAATGTTCTTGTAGGACTTTTAAGAGAATGTGATTTTGAAATCAGTAAGGCTCAAATTGGAATTGTTGTATTGGATGAAGTTGATAAATTAGCGACAAAATCAGAAAATCCATCTATAACACGTGATGTTAGTGGTGAATGTGTTCAGCAAGGATTGCTAAAAATTGTAGAAGGTGGAAAAATTGCAGTTCCGCCTCAAGGTGGAAGAAAGCATCCACAACAAGAATGTGTTGAAATTGATACAACAAATATTCTGTTTATTGGACTTGGTGCTTTTGCTGGAATTGATAAAATGGTGATGAGACGTTGTAACAAAAAAACAACTATTGGGTATAATAGTCATAGTATAAATGATAAATCTTCAGAAATTAATGAGGAAAATTATCTTAATAAAATTGAAGTCGAAGATTTAAGACGTTTTGGTTTAATACCTGAGTTTCTTGGACGTTTCCCTATTGTTACTCATACTAATCCATTAAAAATAGAAGATTTAGTAAAAATATTATCAGAACCTAAAAATTCAATTATCAAACAATATCAAAAGTTATTAAGTATAGATAATGTTAAATTAACATTTACACAAGATGCATTGAAAACGATTGCTGAAATATCCATAAAAAACAAGACAGGTGCTCGTGGTTTACGTAAAATTATCGAAAACATTTTAACAGATATTATGTTTGAATATGGTGGTAGTAATAGAACTAAATCTATTGCAATTAATAACAAATATCTTACTAAGTTTTATGATTTAAATAATGAGGAAGAAAAAAAAGTGGCATAGACCATAAAGCGTAGGTTAAATGATGTGCTACTCTATCAACTTTTGGTTTACCACTTTTTAAAAATAAATATGGTATATATTCTAAAAGTTGATAATATAACAATAAAATGTTATATTATTTTAAATAAAAGAGAAAATAACTTAAATTAATGAAAAATGAAGTATTAACATTAAACAGTATTATCAATAAAGGAAAATATAAAGGTAAGACTATCTCGGAAATTATTGATATTGATAGAAAAGAGATGATAAATCTTTTTAAAAAAGGGTATTATTTTGATGATGAAGTTATGGAAAAATCACGTTTTAAACGAGTTATTCGTGATGTTAAATGTGAGAATGTTATAGCAGAACATCTTGAAAAAGATACTAAAGTTTATACAACAGACACTAAGAATATCAACGAAATATTAAAAGATATTCTAACTCTTGATAATACCTATAAAGATGCCGATGAAGAAGATTCTGATGATATAGAAGAATATAGTGAAGATAGTGAAGGATTAGATAACGAATAAATACTAAATTAATGAAAAAGATTATAGCATTTGCTGGCAGAAAGCGAAGTGGAAAAGGACTATTAAGCGATGTTATTAAAAGAGAAGATAATAATGTCGTAATTTTAACCATTGCAGATTATTTAAAATGTCTATGTTGTGATTTGTTATCAATTGATTATGATACTCTAATACAAAAAAAAGATGATGGTTCTATATTTAACATTTTGCCAAGTAAAAGATGGTATAAGGTTATTAATAAAAGAACGAATATACCAATCGAGATTATAAAAAATGAAATTGAAAACGTAACATTTACTAACATACGTCAAATGTTACAAATAATAGGTACTGATTTAATTAGAAAATATTATCCTGATTGGCATATTGATAATTTGGTAAAAGATATTAATTCGTATAGTGATGATAAAATCATAGTTGTTGATGATGTTCGTTTCAAAAACGAGAAAGATAAAATTGAATCATTAGGCGGTGAGGTCTTTTTTATTATCCGTCCAAATTATTTTGATGTATCAAATCATATTTCAGAAATTTCATTAAAATGGCAAAATTTTGATAATAATCATGTTATAATAAATGACATGCAAAAAAATATAATTGAAGAGTATTTTAGGATTTCTTATAAAATGAATTTTAAAGAGAATAAAAATATTCCTATTTTTTTGTCTGCAAATGAAATATATCAACACGTTAATAATTGTAGTTTTCCGCATAATAATATTAATACTGATTTATTAAATGATATATTAGAGCAAAATAAAAATAAACCATTATTTCTAAATAATGGAATTATTCATTATACAGCTAGTACAAGAAATTTAGCAAAAAAATTTATTGAAGAATTAATGTGTTTACAGCAAAACAGTTATAATAAAGAATTTATTTTATATAATCCTTTAATAAACGAAAATTTAAAGAAATATATGTAATACGATATTTTTATATATTTTTAACTTATTATTGTTATTATATATCGAATTTTTTTATTACCTTTGCAAAACGAATAAAGAATTTATTTTTAAACAAACAAAAAATTAAAAGATATGAAGAATTTTCCTGTAAAAGTTGATGGTAAAGAGTATTGGATTTCACGTTCAGTTGCAACTGTTGGTTTTGTATTTAAATTAGTTGGTAATACCATTTACACGTTAATTGAAAAACGTGGGAAAGGCGCAGCCGATAATGTTGGTTCTTATTGTGTGCCTTGTGGGTATATTGATTATGATGAAACAGGCGAAGAATGTGTTGTTCGTGAAATATTTGAAGAAACTGGCTTCAAATGCAAACAGAACAAAATTCAAATGGTTAGTGTAAATACTGACCCTCGAAAAGATGACCGTCAAAATATTTCAATTCATTATATTTATAAAGCAGAAGAAAATGAACTTTATAATAGATTAGTTGCCAATGGTGGAGAAGTTGACGAAATTGCTGAAGTAGACTGGCTACCAACAGCTTCAATAGATAAACTTTCGGTCAAAATACTTGAAGATAATTTTAAAGACAGAAAATGGGCATTTAATCATGATAATTTAATTAAGAAATATATAAAAAATTGTTATGAAAACCAAGAAAAAGAAGAAAAATGATATTAATGATGAAGTCATTAAAGCATTTCGTAAAGCAAATCGAGAAATAGAAATGGAAAGAAATGGTGGAAGATGGATAGCAGTTAACCGTCCACACCAAAACAAAAAGAAATATGATAGAAAAAGAGACCGCAAGATTGATTCTGACAGTCTCTTTAATTTTTTATATAATTAATTCAGTATCAAATTTTTAATTAAAACTAATATTTGGATATTTATTTAAATCATAAGCAATTAAACCAATTGCATTTGCATAAATATAAATAATTTGGTTTTCATTTGCAGTTCCACATACACTTGCTATATCTGTTGGAGCAAGCTTTTTGTCTTGATATGTTAAATTATTAATATTAACTGTAATTTTTTCTGGTGCAAATAAATTGTTTGCATTTACATCCTCTTCTGTTGTGTTTGTATAATCTTCAAAAATAATAAATCCCTGATATTCAGGATTACTATCCCA
>CATEWF010000025.1 GCA_949527715.1 uncultured Mycoplasmatota bacterium
TTAGAAATTATTCGTCTAATTAAATTAATATTTGACTGATACTTTTTAAATAATTCAGATTCATGCATTTCAAGAGGATATTTTATTTTTGGATAAACAAAATCTTTATCATTAATTTTTATTGGAACAAAATCAATGCTAATAGAATTAAATTTTATTTGCGAATAAAGTTTTTTTACTTCTTGTTTCTCTAAAAGATTAATATTGTTTTTTAAGTTATCAAAAAATAAAATTTTAGAATTAACATCTAGTGATACCATTGATCTACATTGCATAGCTAATTCATCATACAAATTTGAGTTCATTCCATAAATGCTGATTAAAAAATTAATTCTTTTATTAATATTTTCAATATCAATTAATATTTTGTGTAACTTTTTTTCTAATCAAATTTTATTGTTATTTGTAAAATCTTTTTTTATAAACATGCAAAAATTATTTTGAGATGTTTTAAATAAAATAATCTGTTTTTCATTAAATTGCTTACAAATAGAACTATATAAAGTTTCAATATAATCAACGTTTGATTCATTAAAATCAATCATAATAAAATAGCCAAAGCTTATTTTATTTTCTTTAATGAAGTCATAAAATTTATTCTTTGAATAATTAGCATTTATAAAATATTTATTTTCATAAGTAATTTTTTCTTTTATTTGGATTGTTTGATAGAAAAAATCATTCAAATATTTTGCAACAAATATATATACATATGAAAATAAAAGTAAATTACCTAAAACGATATAAAACATTATTTCGTTTCTGTAATTTGGAACAGAAACAGTTATTAATAAAAGAAATAAAACTGAGTCCAAAGCTCCAGAAAATTTTAATATTTTATTCTTAAATAAATTAAAAAATAAACCAAAAACTTGAAATGAAATCATTCCAAATAAAATCATATACATTGATTTATGAGTAAAGTCATCTAAATATGAACATCATATAAAAAAAGAAACTAACGTAAAAGATGCTGAGGCATAAGGAGAGGAATAATAAATTAAAGGAAAACAAATAACTGAAAATAATAAAAAATTAATTAAAGAATAATTTATGTTTGCATTAAATTGTTCTATATAGTAAAAAAAGAACAACGCAAAAGCACCTAATATACTACCAAAGACAATTTCGCAAACTGGTTTAACTCACTTAGTTTTTCTATACAAATTTAATAAAAATCTACTTCTTATGTAAAAAATTAGCATTAAACATAATATTAAAAAAAGCATTGACAAGGCAACAATTGAATATAGATTTCCAATTTCTTTTTGTGTCATTATTTTTTAACTTTTTTGTTTTTATCTCTTATAGAGATAAAGTCAGCTTTAGAAATATAACCAAGTTTATATAATCATTTATTTTTCTTATCAGGATTTTTTGACAAATCAAGATCTTCATACTTTCTAACAAGTTTTTTGTATTTATTAGTTTTAAAATACATCATTCTTGACGTTTTATAGATTGCAGGAATAAAGAAAGCAAGATAAACACTAATTGCAAAGGTAATAATGAATAGTATTATTCCAAAAGCAAATAGAATAGGAACATTTATTGTTGCATTGTAATCGGGTTTAAAATCTTCTTTACTAATATTCAAATTGATTGAACAAGCAAGCATAATGGCTGAACATATAAATAAAACTAGTAAACAAAAAATAATTAAAGAATAAATTAGAGAGAATTTATTCCTTGATTCTTTTGTGTAATGGACTTTAACCATTTTTTTTGCTCATTTTTCAACCATTAATATGCTCTTCCGAAATAAACTAAACTCTTGGCAGGTTTTCCAGTGTAAAAACATTTTTTATTAGATATAGTTGTTTTAATACATCTTGGAGTAATTCCACCAGACTGTTGTTTTAGTTTTTTTTCATCTTCTACTGAACCGCCTCATGCAGCTAATGCAATCTTCTTATCATTAACCGCTTTTAATAATTCATCATATGAATTAACTTGAACTATTGAATCATTTAAACGTTTTTTAGCATTATTAAATAAATCACTTTTATATTTTTCAATAATTTGAGAAATTCTTATTTCAACCTCATCCAATGAAACATTAATTTTTTCTAAACTATTTCTCACAATAATAGTTGCATTATTGCTTGCTAAATCTTTTGGACCTATAACTATACAAATAGGTGTACCATTAATTTCTTGTTCTGAAATTTTAAATCCAAATGAATTATTTGATTCATCAACAAAAGAACGATATTTATTAGATAAAGTTTTTGATAATTCTTTTGTCTTTAACAAAACTTCTGGATTTTTGTCAAACGAAATAGGAAGTAATGCAATTTGAGTTGGAGCAACACCAAAAGGTAAAACTAAACCATCATTATCTGCATGCGACATAATGATTGCACCAATAATTCTTGTAGACATACCAACAGAAGTTTGGTATACAAATTCAGGCTTATTTTCTTTGTTTGTAAATTTAATATCATAAGTTTTAGAAAAGTTTTGTCCAAGATAGTGACTAGTGCCAGCTTGTAATGCTTGACCATCTTTCATAACTGTTTCAATTGTGTAAGTGTGTTCAGCACCAGCAAATCTTTCACCTTCTGTTTTTTCACCCATTAAAGTCGGGATACATAAAAAGTTTTCAACGAAATCTTTATAAAGATTGATACACAAAACTGTATGTTCTTCTGCTTCTTTTTTTGTTGCATGAATAGTATGCAGTTCATTTCAAAAAAATTCTGATGTTCTTAAAAAGGGTTTAGTGTTTTTTTCAGATCTAAAAACACTACATCACTGATTTACTTTTATTGGTAAATCCCTGTATGAATTTACAACTGACTTAAAATAAGAACAAAACAACACTTCAGATGTCGGTCTTACTACATAAGGTTCAGTTAGTTCTTCTTCACCTTTTTTTGTAACCATAAAAACTTCAGGAGAAAAACCTTCAACGTGCTCTTTTTCCTTGTTAAATTCAGAGTATTTTATAAATAAAGGTAATTGAACATTCAATACACCTATTTCATGAAATCTTCTATCTAATTCTTTTTGAATGTTAGATCAAATAGCCCAACCATTAGGACGATAAATCATTGTCCCTTTGATCGAAGAATAACTAACTAATTTTGCATTTTCAATGACACTTGTGTATCATTTCGCAAAATCTTTTTCCATTGGCACTATTTTTGAATTAGACATAATTAATTATTATATATAGATTTTAAAACTTATATATTTAAGTATCTATAATTATTTTATGTTTTGTTTTAAAACAACTAATCTATATAAAGAAACTATTAATAAGTCAAAATTTGTTTGTCTAGCTTTTAATATTTCTAATTCTGAGGAAGGAAAAGAAATAATCAAAAGATTGCATACAGAATATCCTGATGCATCACACATTTGTTATGCATATGTTTTTGGTAACAACCAAGAAGATTTCTTTTATTCTGATGATGGAGAACCTAATAAAACTGCCGGGTTACCAATATATAACAATATGAAAAAATATAAACTTTCTTTTTGCATGATTGCAATTGTTAGATATTTTGGCGGAATAAAATTCGGTGTGTCTGCACTAAAAGATTGTTTTAGTAATTTAGCAAATAAACTAATTGAATTAAATAAACTTGTTAGTGTTAGAAAAGTTAATTTATTTAAAATAGAGTTCAATTATGATCAAATAAAAAACAACGAAAATCTTTTTAAAAAAGAAATAGTTAAAAAAGAGTTTTTAGATAAAGTAATTTTTTATATTGCAGAGAACGAAACTAACAAAATAATTTTGCAAGAAAATAATGCAAGATTAGTTGATAAAAATTATTTATTAACGAAATAGTTAAGCTAAATCTTGCTTTAATAATCTGTTTAATTCAACAGCATATTCCATTGGTAATTCACTAACAAATTCTTCCACAAAACCTAGTACCAAAAGATGTCTTGCATCTTTTTCATTAATTCCTTTTGAATTAAGATAAAACATTTTTTCTTTATCTAAATCAGTTACTTTAGCTTCATGTTTTAAAAAAGATGACGCATTAGAGATTATTTCTGTTGGAATAGTATCGCTTTTTGAAATAGAGTCTAATAAAAGAGTATCGCATGTCACAGTAGACGAAGAATTAATTGCATTTTTAGTAATGTTTACTAATCCACGATAGTTTGCAATACCACCACTATGTGCAATCGATTTAGAAATAATTAAAGATTTTGTGTTAGGAGCTAAATGTATCATTTTTGCACCAGTATCTTGAACTACACCTTTATGTGAGGTTGCAATAGTAATACATTTTGCACTTGAATTTTTACCAGCAAGAATGGTTGCAGGATATTTCATATTTAATCCACTTCCTAAATTTCCATCAATTCATTCCATGACACCGTTTTCCTCAACTTTAGAACGTTTGGTAACTAAATTTAATACATTGTCAGATCAGTTTTGAATAGTTGAATATCTAAATTTAGCATTTTTACCAACAAAAACTTCAACAACTGCTGCATGTAAATTATTCTTATCATAAATTGGGGCTGTACATCCTTCTACATAATGAGCAGTAGCACCATCATCTATGATGATTAATGTTCTTTCAAATTGACCAACTGATTTTGTGTTTATTCTAAAATATGATTGCAACGGTTTATCTAATTTAGTATTTTTTGGAACATATAAGAAACTACCACCAGATCAAACAGCTGTATTCAATGCTGCATATTTGTTATCAGTAAATGGAACAAGTTTTCCAAAATATTTTTTAACTAATTCTGGGTGTTCTTTTATTGCTGTTTCAATGTTTGAAAATACAACATTTTTTTGTTTTAATTCTGTTTTTAATGAATGATAAACAGATTCTGAATCATATTGGTCATTTACTCCAGATAAAACTTTAGCATGTTCTTCAGAAACATTTAATTTTTTGAAAGTGTTCTTAATATTCTCTGGCACTTCTTCTCACTTTGTTTTATAACCACCTTTTATTGGAGAAGAATAGTAAATATACTCATCAAAATTAATAAAATTTAAATCTGGACCTCATTTAGGGTTTTTAAGTTTATTAAAAGCATTGAATGCTTTTATACGGTTTTGTTTCATTCATTTTGGTTCATCTTTAATTTTTGAAATTTGATTAATAACATCTAAAGTAAGACCTTTTGATAACTCAATGGCCGCTTTAGATTTATCACTAAAACCATATTTATATTTTTTATTAAGACTATTTTTTTTCATTGTTTAAAGCCTCTTTAATTGCAACTATACCAACTTTAGCGCAGTTAATTCTATTAACTTGACGACTAACATTACTAAAAACATAAAGTTCACTTAATTTCTTTTCATCAAATTTTTTTTGATCAATCATCGATAAATAATTATCTATGATTTTGTTCGCTTCACTTTTAGATTTATTAATTAAGAGATTGGCCATAATATCTGAAGAAGATGTTGCTATCGCACAACCTTCACCATGAAGTTTTATATCTGCAACTTTTCCTTTGTTAGTTTTTACATAAGCAGTAATGTTATCAATACAAGAAGGAGAATTATTGTTGTGAGAAGAATAAGATTTATCAATTTTTTTAAGATCTTTTACAAAGTGTTTTGGATTTTCATAATGATCCAAAATAATGTATCTTCTTAGATCTTTATCATCATTAAATGACATGGGATAATTCATCTCCTTTCTTAAAAGTTTTTAATGCTTTTACAAGATTATCAATATCTTGGTAATCATTATAAACTCCAAGCGAAGCACGTACATATGCTTCAACATTTGTAGAACATTTTATTAATTTAGAACAAGAAACACCCGATCTAACAATTATGTTTTTATTACCAAGATATGAAGCCAAATCTTGAGAATTAACTCCTTTAAAATTAAAAATTAATGTAGGTGCTGATACTCCCAAATTGTAATAAACCAAATTTTTAATTGTTTTCATTTTTTGATCAGCATACTTTTTGAGATCAGAAATTCTCTTTGCGATGTACTTCATTCCGATTTTATTGATGTAGTCAATTGCAGCACCTCAACCAATTATTCCAGCAATATTTAATGTTCCGCCTTCAAATTTATATGGTGCTTGTGCATATGTAAAATTTTCTTGAGTAACATCAGCATTCATTGAACCACCAAGTTTTATTGGGTCTAATTTTTCTAATCATTTTGAATTAATGTATGCGCAACCAATTCCTGTTGGACCAAACATTTTATGCGCGCTAACAGCCATAAAATCTATGTTTCAAGAATTTAAATTAATTTCATGATGACTTACAGCTTGTGCAGCATCGACAATGATTACTATATTTTTATTAATTTTTCTTGCAGATGTTGAAATCTTTTTAACATCTAATTCATATCCATACAAATTAGACACATTACAAAAACTTAATACTTTAGTATTTTTTTTGATTGATTTAATAATTTTTTCTTCCGAAGGTAGCTCTTTTTTAAAATCAATAAATCTAACATTTAAATTAAAGTCTTTTTTTAATTGTAGTCAAGGAATAATGTTTGAAGTATGTTCGTGATTTGTAAGTAAAATTTCTTCACTATTTTTAATATACTTTCTTAATCCAAATGCAAACAAGCATAATGATTCTGTTGCACCAGATGTATAAATAATTTCTTTTGATTTACAATGAAAATAATTTGCTAATTTTTGTCTTACATCTACTTCAACATTTTTATATGTTTTATATGCAAATAATGAATCAGTATTATGAGGATTAGTTGAATATTTTGAATAGTAATCTGAGATTGAATCAATAACAGATTTGGGTTTTAGTGCAGTTGCTGCACTATCTAAATATGTATATTTAGGATTATTTTTAAATCATGGAAAATCTTTTTTTAAATTTGCTAATTTCATACTAAAACAACTCCATTATTTTTTTATCAACTTCTTTATAAATTAATTTACATTTTTTATCATCAAAATTTTTGTAGTAATCGTATTCAGATCTAATCAAAACTGTTTTAGCAGTTTTTGTATCAATTCCCTTTGACATTAGATAAAATAATTTTTCTGGATTAATTGATCCAACACTCACTGAATGATTGGCAACAATTTTGTTGTTATCTACAAGCATAGAAGGAGTAGCAATTATTGTAGAACCATCATCAAAAATATATCCATTAATTTCTTGATTTAATACAATATTTTCTGCATTTTTAGGGATTTTACTATCAATAATGACTTTGGTATTTGATTGATTAAAACCAAAAGCTTTAACATAAATATTTACTGTAGAATTTTTTTGTTGATTAATAGTAAAAATATGAGATTTTTGTTTATTAGAATTTACTAATAAACAATGAATATTTAAGACAGAGTTTTCGGTAACAGAAAAATTAAAATTTTGATCAATATTATTGCTTGAAATATCAGTAAGAACAATATTTAAACTATTAACAATTTTCTTGTTAATTTTTTGGTTTTTTTTAATATTAATTATTTCAATTTTATTTTTTACCATGTTTCATGTCGCAACACATAATCGGTAGTGTTCTTATTGGTCTTAATTTTTTTTCAAAAAATGAGCTATATCCGTTCTTTTCGACAAAATTAATGATGTCTTTTTTATTAGATTCTGCTATTTGACCATCTACTAACACAATAGATTTATTAGGTTTGATGTTTTTTAAAAAATCAATATGATGACTAACAATAATTGTTATTCAATTTTTTTTATTTTTGTTGATGTAATCAGCAACAATTTTTATTGCATCCAAATCTAAACCTGAATCAATTTCATCTATCAACATAATTTTTGGTTGAAGAAGTTTAGCTTGTAAAATTTCATTTTTTTTCTTTTCTCCACCTGAAAAACCAACATTTACTGAACTTTTTAATAATTCGTGTTTAAGTTTTACTTCAAGCATTGCACTATTTAAATTTTTATAAAATTCATAGAAATTTTTAGAGTTTTCTTTTGATAAAACTTTAAAGAACTCTAACATTTGAACGCCGTCAAGTTCAACTGGATTTTGACTACAATAAAATAGTCCTAACTTAGATTTCTTATCAACAGGTAGATTTGTTATATCTTTATTGTTTAAAACAATTTTTCCTGACTTAATTGGATAGTTGTAGTGAGACATTATTGACTTCAATAACGAAGATTTACCAGCTCCATTTGGGCCAAGAACAGCCAATACATCCCCAGTCTTTAATGAAAAATCAATGTTTTTTAATAAAACATTGTTATCAAGGTTTACTGATAGTTTATTTATTAAAAGTCTTGTTTGCATATATTAATTATTATTAATATTATACATACATTTAAAAAAATTGTGTTTATTATGGGTATTATTACTATAATGTAAAATACGTTTATAAATTATAAAGGTCAAAAATTATGAAACTTAAAAAAACATTAATGTCAATCTTTGCATTAGCAGCAACCGGATTAATTATTACTCCAATTGCTACTTCTTGTTCTGATGTAAGTAGTGACATCATCGATAACTTAATCAACAAAGGAGATTCAAGCAAATTTTCTGATGTTCTTGGTACTGATATAAAGAGTGTTTTTAAAGAAGCTTTAAAATCTAAAGCTGGTTATGATGCTTTTAAAGCAAAACTTGTTGATGATGTTTTATATGCTTGATATAAAGACAAAAAAGACACACAAAGTACATTTAAAGACAATTGAAACAAATGAGAAAAGCAAGCTAAGAAAGATTATGATGATAAAGTATCTTCTTACAAAGATTCACACAGAAATGATTGACCTTACTATTTCCAAAACGAAGTTTTAGACCCAGTCGGTGGAACAAAAGATGCATTTATTCGTGACAAAATTTGTCAAAGTATTAGAACAGAATTTACAGATATCGTTTTCTCTTCAGATGATTTAAGACTTGCTGCTAGCCCAATTGAAAGTTATTCATATGACGAAAGACTTCAAACTTGAAATGGTAGTGTAAAGGGTGAAATAGATAAAACAGAAAATTGAAAAAAAATTGATTTCTTTAGTTCTGTTGACCCACTATACATGTCAAATCCTTTATTGGCAAACCAATATGCTAAGATGCAAAAATATGTATTTGACCAATACATGAATAAAATCAGACCTATATCTACTGCTATGTGCTTATGAAAATATTCAGCAGAAACCAATCAAATGGCAAATATTTATAACTCTCACTTAATTCCTTCTGATGGTGGAAGTTCATCTAATGATGATGCTACTACTGGTTTAAAAGAAAGTTATGAATTTCCTTGCTTCAAACCAGCAAATGGCCCATTAACTAATGAAACAACAGCTTCAGATTTATATTTTGAATTTGCAAATTTATGAAAAAGTTATGTTGATCATGACCAAACACCATTTATTGAAGATGAAGGTAGTACTAAAGTAGGAAAAATTAATATACCTAAAAATTTGACTGAAGACTCTGCTACATTGATGATTACTGAAAGTAATTCTGCTTTTTCTTCATTAGATGTCTCTTTTGCAGGTGTAGTTGGTGATTTATGAAGAGCCTATGGTACAGGTAATAGCGAACAAACTAATATAAAGAAATATCACACCAATGAACTTATTATTCCTGAAAATATACAGGATACTGATATTTTATCTAACTTCTTGTTTGCTAATGGTCATCAACCAAATGGTTCTTACACTATTGATTTATCAGATTTATATAGTTTCAACGGAGAAGTATCTCAACAAAGCGGAACAATAAAAAACTTTTCATCTTTTTTATTTAATCAACAATCAAGTTATGCATATCATGATGGAAAAGAAGGTATAAGATATGTTGTACCTGCTGTTAGGTTACAAGTTGGAACAGAAGCGTTACCAATGGTTATGATCCGTGATAGTTTTGGTGTCCATGTAATTGGTTTAGATTGTGCTGATTACATTGCTAATTACAAAGTCGGAGCTGAAAATAAACAATGAGAAGCAGAAGGTAATGTTTTAAAATATCGTTCTTTAATGGAATCTCATGAATTAGGTAACCAAGGAACAGGAATGGTTTTAAATTCTAAACTTAAAGACTTCTTTAAAAACAACTTGGATGACATAGTTTTAGGAATCTTAAAAGACGGAACAAAGGCACACATTGATTCTCTTTCAAGTGCTGACTCATCTACTGAAAAAGAAATTTTTGATAAAGATGTTTGAGGTAGCGATATTTCTCAACAAATATTAGATTTAGTTACAAATGCAAATATGTATTATGCATATTACAACTTGATTAGCACAATTGATGAAGCAAACAAAAAACTATTTGATAATTCATCTAAATACGTAACTAATAGCTTAATTCGTAAAACTGGAAACATTACAAGTGATATTTACAAGAACGGTTTAGCATGTGCTCTTCCATTTGTATTAACATCTGGTGATCCATCAAATACTAATGATGAAATTCTTTTAGAAACAGATAATTATGATTGTACAAATGTTGTATATGGTTTTGATGATTATTATTTAGGTGTTCCTGAATCTCATACTACAATTGGTAGCATGACTTCCAGAATAACTTCAAGTTTTCTTAATGAATTATTAGATGATTTATCAACTGCAGTTGAAAATTACTGAAATACTGCACAAGTTAGTCCAAATAAATCTACAAACGGATCATTAAAATATAGTGAACACATTATTGTTGAACGTGGTAATAGTCAATCTGAAGATACAAAAGCATTCGATGCTATAAATTTCACATTTAATGCATTTGGTGCTTCTGGAAACGATATGTCAAATATCATTAAGTATAAAACTTATGAACAATATATTCAAAATGATGTTTCAACATTAGAAACCGAATTTTCTGAACCATTGACTTCAATATACAAAACAAACAAAGTTATTTCTGATACTACTCCACTTTCTTACTACAAAAATGCTGCTCTTCCTACATCTCGTGACTATATCGATTTAATTAATAGCATTTACAAATCAAATTTAAATAGGTCAATTACAACTAATGCACAAACATTTAGTTCTGATAGTCTTGATTATGAATTAACATTAGCAACATTAAAATGATTAACTGATAACAACTATAAAGAATTATTAAACCAATTAAGAAATAGTATTCCTTATTTTAGTTCTGCTGCTGTTGTTTGAAACCAAAAAGATTTAATTGATCCATACAATCGTGTATTTAGAGAAAGATGCGTAACTAATACAAACTTTAATGATGTATTTGGATTCAAAGCTAATTACCTAGGTTTATATGATAATCGTTACCAAAGCACTAATAGTTTAATAAGTGGTTTAGACAGCATGGATGGTGGTTTCATTTCTAATTCATACTATTACCATTTTGCACCAATGCCTTATTACATTTCATCATCAGAAACTTCGCCAGAAGGTCAAACAAAATCTTATTTACCAATTGCAATGAGTTTCGTAGGTATCCAAACTTCTTCTTCAAGTCCTGAATTAGACTCAGAAGTTTCAGATATTATTTTTAGTAGAAACAATAAACACTTATATAATTCGGTTGAAAATGCTGCTTCTACTACTTTAGGTGATAAAGGTGAAGGTTCTTTATACCAATACGGTTCTATTGAAAATCTTAAATCTTTAATAGAAAACAACCATTCTATTGAATCAATTAAGAGTTATGCTCTTGCTATTGAAAATGCAATTCCTGATAATTCTGATTATGAACTTATTGTTTCTCAAATCAAAAATGGTAAAGATAGTGAAGGAAAACCATTGTCAACATGAGAGCAATATTCTGATTTATTGTTGAGTGCATTTGAAAGCACATCTGAAAGAGATCCTATTATTACAAGTGATATGTTTAAGGGATTTAACTTTGGTGATAATGGTTTAGGTGGTGTTCAACTTAAATCTAATGACACAGCATATGATTCTGCTATTAAATTATCTTCAGGCGGATATGCGAGAACATATATGATTCAATTTAGTAAAAATGATCTAATCGGTGATGATGAAACTGTTTCAAAAAATTTAATTAAAATTTTTGGTGGAACACCAATACTAGGTGCAATAAATGTTGGAAAGACAATCCTTGATACAATCGCAGTTCAATATGCATTAAAATCTAATGTTCAATCTTCTGCAATTACAGACATTATTAAAGAAATTTATAATGGTAAGAAAATCAAAGTATTTGACCGTAGATTCAACGATCAATTAGGTGATACTTGAGTTT
>CATEWF010000026.1 GCA_949527715.1 uncultured Mycoplasmatota bacterium
AAGGTTATTATGAGATAGAAGAATTATGCAATTATCTAATTGACGATATGACTTTAGTAAGTGCATATATTTTCTTTAAACTTGTATCAGAAAAAGGCAAAGTTACACCAATTGATTTTAAGAATAGTTCTATTTAATAAAAAATGAAGTAAAAGATAAATAAAAAAAGATATTAATATTGTTATTGATATTTTATAGAATAAATACTATTTATATATAAAACAATGTTAATATCTTTATGCAAAAAACAACATCTGAAATTTTTATAGAAAAAGCAAAACAAGTACACGGAAATAAGTATGACTATTCCAAAGTTAATTATATAAATTCTTATACTAAAGTATGTATCATTTGTCCAGAACATGGAGAATTTTGGCAGAGACCTAATGATCATTTAAGGAAACATGGATGTCCTAATTGTGTAGGGCTTAAAAAATCTGATACAAAAGAATTTATTGAAAAGGCGAGGAAAGTACATGGTAGTAAATATAATTACTCCAAAGTAAATTACATAAATTCTCAAACCAAAGTATGTATTATTTGTCCTGAACATGGAGAATTTTGGCAAAAACCAAATTGTCATTTACAAGGTCAAGGATGCCCATATTGTTATGGGAATGTAAAGAAAACTACCGAACAATTTATTTCTGAAGCAAAAGCAATTAATGGTGATAAATACGATTATTCTAAAAGTATATATAAAGGGGCGAATGTTAAAGTATGTATTATTTGTCCAGAACATGGAGAATTTTGGCAAACCGCAATAGAACATTTGAAAGGGCATCAATGTATGAAATGTTCTAAAATTGAGATGGCTAATAAAAATACAATGAGTACCGAAGATTTTATTTTAAAATCTAATATGATACATAATGATAAATATGATTATACAAATACCATTTATATTAATAATAAAAATTCTGTAGATATTACCTGCCCTATACATGGCAAGTTTAAACAAATTGCAGGGTACCATTTACAAGGTAATGGATGTCCAACGTGCGCTTTAGAAAATAATTTAAATGAAAATAAATTATATGAATTGTTAATACAAAATTTAAATACTGATGTTGTTAGACAGAAACATTTTAAATGGTTAAAAAATAAAAAAACAATGTCATTAGATTTTTATTTACCTTGTTTTAACATAGCTATTGAATATCAGGGAGAACAACATTTCGTTCCTATTAAATATTTTGGTGGTGTTAAAAAATATAATGAAAATATATTAAGAGATAAAACTAAAATAGAACTATGTAAAAAAAATTCTATAAAATTACTACATTTTACATTCAATAAAAAAAGTGTACCTGAAAATTTTACTGAATATAATGTTATTACGGATATTGATGAATTAATAAAAGTTATAAAAAATGAATAATAATAAATTAACAAAATATTTAAAAAATATAATAAAAAATACTATTTTTGAAAATAATGTATTTTATGTCGGAGGAGTTGTTAGAAGTTATTTATTAAATGAAGATTTTAAAGATGTGGATATTTGTGTGACATTACCTAATGGTGGAATAAAATTTGCCGAATGGTTAAATGAAAAAGGTTTTTTAACTCATCCTCCTGTTCTATACCCTACGTATGGCACCTCGATGTTTAAACTGAAAAGATTTCCTGATATTGAACTTGAAGCAGTCCATACTAGAAAAGAGCAATATAAGGATAAAAACAGTAGAAACCCTGAAACAGAATATGGGACCATTGAAGAAGATGCCTTTAGGCGTGACTTGACAATTAATTCATTATTTTACAATATATCAGATAATATTATTACAGATCCAACTAACAATGGTTTGGAAGATATTAAAAATCATGTTATTAGGGTAACAAATCCTAATCCTGATATTGTATTTGAAGATGATCCATTGAGAATTATGAGAGCAATTAGATTTTCGACTATATATGGGTGGAGAATTGAACATGAAACGTATATGTCAATGGTTAAAAATGTTGACAGACTTTCTATCATAACTCACGAAAGAATACGTGATGAATTTCAGAAGATATTAATGTCAAAAAATGCAACGATAGGTATTAGGATGTTAGTTGATATTGGTGCCATGAAATATGTTATTCCAGAACTTGAACAAACTATTGGAATGTCTCAGAATCATTATCATTTTGGAGATGTTTATGAGCATACTCTTGCACTTATTGACTATTATCATAAGCATTATGACGCTGATGTAATTTGTCTTTTAAGTTGTCTTTTACACGATATTGGTAAAATCAATACAAGAACCGTTGGTGAAGATAGTAGAGTGCATTTCTATGGGCATGAAAATCAAACAGAACTTATAGAAAGTATATTGAGAAATCTTAAATATGATAATGATACCATTAAAGAAGTATGCTTCATTACTAAAAACCATATGAGAACAAAAAGTTTCGGTAATAATTGTGAGAAAATAAAACCGAAGCATCTTAATAAATTGGTTTATACTTGTCGTACAAAGGAACGTTTTGATAGGTTATGTAAGGTTATAGAATGTGATAATATGAGTCATCATCCTGATTATTGTGTTACTGGTCAATACAATTATTTCATTAAACAATTTAAAAATGAATTTTTTGACTATAAATTGCCTGTAAATGGTAACGATGTAATGGAAGTATTAGGTATTGAACCCTGTACGAAAATTAAGGAATGTCTTGATTGGCTAATGAAATTCGCTTTCACAAATCCCACTTCTTCAAAAGAAATTTTCTTAAAAAAAATTAAAGAATTTGGAAAGAACAATAAAATATTGTAATTTTGTAATAGTTAATTTAAACTTTAAGTAATGAAACTTTTTAACTATAAAATATTGTATCGGAATGAGGCAATGCATCAAATTGATGACTTTTTTAAGTTAACGTATGACCAAAGACGCATATTCTTTATTAAAGGAGCAAAAGATAAGGGAGCATTTTTTGAAACAAATTGTTATTATGATGAAATTTCAAACAAAATGCCAGATGCTAAGTTTATGTATAATGAAACTAAAGAAGATTATCCTGATATAAATATTATGGAGTTTAGGAAAACAATGTTTCATGAATTACAACATGCTTATAAGCATTATCAGATATTAAAACAAGAAGAAGAAAATAAAGATATTAATTCAAAAGTAAAAAGTGAACAGGATATATATTCTCAAGTACTTTCAGATGATATTATTAAAAATTTAGTTAAGAATGTTTTTTATTATACAAATATAAATGAATTAAATTCTCATTTTGCAGAAATGTATCCTTATATTAAGGATAATAAGGAAATAAATATTAAAAATTATAAACAATATTTGAATGAAATACCTGGTTATAATGTAATTGAGAAATTAAAAACATATCAAAATTATTTTAATAATGATAATATTGAAAAATTAAATAAAATAAAGAAACAAATTGGTGAGGCATTATATAAAGTATATATAAAACAGTTGTATTATAAGGATAGAAAGTTAACACCTGATAATTGTTTTTATTTAACGAAAAATAAAATTAATAATGCATTATTATATGCTCAGAAAAAGTTTTATGAATTTTTACAACAGACAATGATTAGTTTAAACAGAATTTAATATGAATAATTTAGTTAAAATATCACCATTTGAAGATATTAATATCTATAATGAAGATTGTAGAGATACAATGCGAAGAATGAAAGAGGAAGGTATTAAAACGGATTTGGTTATAACATCGCCGCCTTACGATTCCTTGAGAAATTATAATAATTCTTCTACGTGGAATTTTGATATATTCAAAGAAACCGCTCAATTACTTTATGATATAACTGCTGATGGTGGTGTTGTTGTATGGGTTGTGGGTGATGCCACAATTAACGGTAGTGAAACTGGCACTTCATTTAAACAAGCATTATATTTTATGGAATGTGGATTTAAGTTGCACGATACTATGTTGTTTGAAAAAAACAGTTCGTCTTTTCCTGCAAAAAGAAATGGGAATAGATATACGCAAATTTTTGAATACATGTTCGTATTCTCAAAAGGTAAACCTAAAACAGCAAAACTTATTTGCGATAAACCTAATAAGTGGGCTGGATGGACTAATTGGGGCAACAATACAAACTATAATAAAAATGGCGAATTAATACCAACAAATAATATCAAACCAGTGCCAGAATTTTCACCAAGAAATAATATATGGAAATATACGGTTGGTTTTAATGTTAATGATGGTAAGCACCCTGCGGTGTTTCCATTTCAATTAGCAGCAGACCATATACAAACTTGGTCTAATGAAGGTGATATTGTTTTTGACCCTTTTACTGGTAGTGGTACTACAGCAGAGGCTGCTTTATGTAATAAACGTAAATTTATTGGTAGTGAGATTGATGAACAATATTGTAAATATATCCCAATAAATATAAAAAAGCGTTATGATAGATATATAAAAGAACAAAAAAATATGTAAGTTATGGAAAAGAAATTATACAAAGTTTTTAATGTAGATGTTTGTTTTACAGATTATGCTGCCAATGAAGTTTTAATCGGTGCAGAATCTATTGAAGATTTAAAAAATCATTTTGAAGAGATTTATCCTGATACTGAATATAAAATAGAAGATGAATATGATTTAGAAGAATATCCGAATACTAAAATTGGTGATATTGTAAAAGTTCCTTATTTTACAAAAGAACAACTTGAAGAAATTTTTGATGACAGAAGTCATTGGAAAAGAGTAAATGAAGTAGATTTTTTATTTACTGATAAACCTTATGTTATTTTGGATTCATTTGGCTATATGGAATGATTAAAAATTAAAATGTTAAACTATATTAAAAAATAATTAAAATTATGATTTCAAATAAGATTGATGAGATGATTGCTTCTGCAATGAAGAATCGTGAGAAGGAACTACTTGATGTACTTAAATTGATTAAGTGTGAGTTTGTTAAAGCAACAAAAGATGGTGTAGAATTAAATGATATTTCAGAAACGAAAATACTTCTTAAAATGGCTTCTCAACGAGAAGATTCTATACGTCAATATGTTGATGGTGGACGTAAAGATTTGGCAGATAATGAAAAGGTTGAACTTGATGTGATTAATTCATTTCTACCTAAACAAGCAACTGAAGAGGAAATCGAGGAATTTACTCGTGGTACAATTACTGCTTACTGTCTAACACAAGGTGATACTCATAATCTTTCAATGAAAGATATGAAACCTATTTTATCAATTGTACAGGAAAAATATCCTACTGCTAATGGTAAAATAGTTGCGAAAGTATTGAATAGTGTAATTAAAAAGTAACAAATTTATGAAATCAGAAAGAAATAGGACAATAACTATTAATAATGAAGAAATAAATGAATTAAATAAATATATCAATAAGATTGATGATATTAATAATACATTTAATTTTATTAATAAAGTTATAAATGGAAATACAATTGAAATTATTAAATATATCCCTGATAATTTTGCTGATTTGATAATAATAGACCCACCATATAATTTAAGTAAAAATTATAATGGTTATAATTTTCATTCTATGAAAAGGAATGAATACATAGATTATGTTAATCAATGGCTTCCAATTGTTTGTAGAAAATTAAAAGATAATGGAACTTTATACATTTGTTGTGATTGGAAATGTACTTCTGAAATATATGAATGCCTTTCAAAAGAATTAACTATCATTAATAGAATTACATGGCAAAGAGAGAAAGGACGTGGTTCTAAAAATAACTGGAAAAACGGAATGGAAGATATTTGGATGGCAGTTAAGAATCCAAAAAATTATACTTTTAATGTTAATTCAGTTAAAATTAGACGAAAAGTTGTTGCACCATATAAGATTAATGGTGAGGCAAAAGATTGGGAAAAAACGATTGATGGTAATTTTCGTGACACATATCCTTCTAATTTTTGGGATGATATAAGTATACCATTTTGGTCAATGCCAGAAAATACAGAACATCCGACACAGAAACCCGAAAAATTGATTGCAAAACTTATTCTAGCAAGTTCTAATGAAAATGATATCGTTTTTGACCCATTTTTAGGTAGTGGAACAACTTGTGTTACGGCAAAAAAATTAAATAGAAAATATTGTGGTATAGAGTTAAATGAAAAATATTGCCAATACAGTATTAAACGTTTATTAGATGCTAATGAAAATAAAATAATACAAGGATATAACGATGGCATATTTTGGGAAAGGAATACATTAGTACAACAAAAGAAAATGAAAAAGTAATGGAAAATAAGAAAAAATATCCTTATTTAGCAAAGAATACCATTAATGAAAAAAATTATGTGGTATTCTTTTCCGAAGAAAATTATGGAACTGTGGTAATGTCTGAAATTACAGATAATCCAGATGTAATGTTTGGGGCGATTGGTGATTTTGATGAAAATACTTTTGAAGTATTACCACCTGATGTTAGAGTTATTATGAACAATTAATATTTTTTAACACAATAAATTTGGTAATATCAATTTATTGTGTTAAATTTGTATTAAAAATAATAAGTATGTTTTATGTTGACCGATAAAGAAAAAGAAATTATTGACAAATGTAAAATAGAAGATATTGTCGAATACATTGGTACTGATGAAATATTAAATAAAATTACACCGTCAGAAGTCGTAGAATATTATGATTTGGACGATATTTTGGATGAATGTAGTTTTGAATCTGACATAGCCGATTATCTTGCAGACAAAGGGTTTGATTTTTCGAGATATATTGAAACTGATGAAGAAGATGATAATGTGCAAGAATTAGACGATTATTCTGAAGATGAACTATTAATTAAATTCTGCCGTATATTATATCCTCGTAGGATTTTAATGAAAGAAGATATACGAGAAATTGTAAATGACTATATTAATGATATGGTCAATAAGTGTTATTAATTAAAATTAAAAATGGAAAAGATTTTTAATAAAGATTTAGCAAATAGGTTTGTATCAGATTATAAGTTACCTATTCCAATCACTTCAAATAAAGAACTATTTTTTTATTATTTGGATTTATTTGAAGATGAGTATGGTACTATGACAAAATATGATACTCTTTTGTCATTAATTAATGATAAGTTTGAAGGAAACGCAAATAAATTTCTTAATGAGTATTATAATGTTAGGGAAAATATCATTCAATCAATGTTAAATAATCCGTCTTTTATTAATTTTAATGAAAAGATGGATATGGGTCAGTTTGCCGTGAAAGATAAACCTAATAATGTTAGTTCAAATAATGTATATAATTGTGATAATATTGGTAAGAGATTTATTTCAATTGATTTGAAAAAGGCTAATTTTCAGGCTTTAAAAAGTGTAGACCCTAATATTGTATTTAATGCCTCCACTTATGAGGATTTCATTGGTTTATTTACTGATTTGGACTATATTAAAGATAGTAAGTATACTAGACAAGTTATTTTTGGTAAATGTAATCCAAAAAGGCATATAACAGTAGAAAAGTATCTTATTAATGAGATAAGAAAATATATTGAAACTCATTTCGTAAAACAATATAATCTAAAATTAGTTTCACTTTCTAATGATGAAATTGTATATGAAATTAATGTATTCGATTTTGAGAAATTAAAAAGTATTCGTCTTGACGATATCATCAAAAATGAAATTTTCGTAAATCTGAATTTAAATGTTTCTGTTACAGTATTTTATTTAAGTGGATATAGATTGTTGAGTAATGGAAATGATAAGGTTAATAAAACTTTTTTTAGTAAACAATCATATTATACACAAAAAAATCAATTAGTTTGTGTACCACAACCATTTTTCCCAATTGTTTTCAGACTTATGAATTGTTTTATTCCGACACCAAACGATAGGTTAATTGAATATGAGGGTTGTATCGCTGAATTAAAAGATGAATTTTATATTGCAAAATTATAAAATATGGAAGTCGATTTTTCAACATATATTCAAGAAGTTAAAGAATTATTATGTTGTAATATGTCAGAAGAAGATAAACAGAAGTATATTTGTTATCTTTATACTAATGATGTTATAGATAAACATTTGGATTATTTTAAAAAATGTCTACAAAGTGACCTTTCACCATATAAAGCATTATTATTTTTTAATGATTATTTAAACGATTTAAAATAAGAAACATAAAATGGATTTAAAACATATTGTATTAAATAATATTGAAAAAATTAAATTTGTTTCAAAAATTAAGAGTGATTATATCACAAAAGAATTTTTAAAAAGCCGTAATCATGAAGTATTAATGGCTAATGAAAAATTTGGGCAGCGAATTTTCTTCGATACAATTGAAGAAGTCAATAATTTTTTTGGTAAAAAGCATTATTCTATTATTGATGATTCTGTCTATAAAAACTCCCATATTGTTATAAGGTTTAATAGTGGAGTGGTTAATGAATACTATTATGATGATGAAGAATATGCTCAAAAAATCTATAAAGACCTTTTGATTAAGATGAAACATGGAAATCTTAAAATATATGATGAGAACAAATTAATAGAGTAAAAACAGTATGAATGAACAAAATTTTTATTTAAACGACAAACTTGTTAGTTTGCATATATTTTATACCAAAGAAAATACTGAATGGTATTGGGGTGATACGTTTTTATATCCTGGGATTTTTAAGGATAAGATAAAGAAATTGAAATGTCCTATGTGGATTAATAGTTCTATGACTAGTTTTTATTTTATATCTAAAGAGTATGAATCGTTTACATTTAAAACTGATGAAGAATTAATAAAAGATTTGTCAGAACAAGTGTTTATTTTGAATAAAAAGTTATATAATAAACCATATATACGATTTACTTATGTAAATAATGATAAACGAATAAAATTTTTTGATACGGATTTAGAAGCACAAACATTTTTTAATGAATTTAAATCAAAATTTGAAGAAGATAAATATATAACATTTAATTAAAATTATGAGTACAAATTGTCCAAAAGTATTATTTTATGAATGGTCTGATATTACACGTCAGCCTATAGGATTTCTAAAAATAGAAGATTTTATAATGTTCTGTAATGTTCATAATATTATTATATCTCCTAATCATAAACGTTACATTAATATGGGGATTGAAAATGAACATGATGGTATTATTTATGCTGTTTGTGAAAAAGATAATAATAAACTTGTATTGAGTTGTGATTATAAGGGTTTGAGAAAGAATTTTAACAAACATTGCAATGGAAGATAGTGAGAAACATTGTTCATTATGCAAACATTATTGGACTGGCAATTTACAGATGTATTGTTGTAAATTACAAAAAGGCATAACAGCGAGGAAAAAGCCTTGTAAATATTTTGAAGTTAATACAAAGAGAAGTTATTTAATTAGTAAAGAAGATGAGTAATAATGTTATTAAAAGTATATCATACAATCAGCATGAAATATTATATAATATAATGCAGTTATATAATGAAGGAAATCCGTTTGATTGTGATATTACATATAGTAAAGGTAAATTTTATGGTTCTTTTGTTGTGAAGAAGAATGATGGAACATCACAAAATATTATCATTCCAGAACCTAAATATAAATTTGATGTATGTCCACAAACAGAAGATACTGTTAAAATTGAACCATTTGGTAAATTACCTTTGGAAGATGAAAGTATTGATAGCATTGTTGTTGATTTACCGTTTGTTATTTCACCCCCTTCTGCCCCGTCAATGAAAGAAAATAAAAAAGGTAGAAATATAATTGCCACACGTTTTGCAAGTTATTATCCATTAGAAGAAATGTATAAGTCTTATGCTCATTGGATAAAAGAAGTATATAGAGTACTGAAGCCTAATGGTACTGTCGTATGGAAAACGCAAATGACAATTAGTGGTGGTGTGAATATTGACACCCCCTGTTATTCTAAGTTATGTGCAATGAAAGTTGGATTTGTTATTGAGGATGATTTTGTTTTAAATGCTAAAGCAAGACTTATATCAGGTAAAATTAAACGTCAATGTCATTCCAGAAAATTCCATTCACATTTTATTGTGTTTAAAAAGTTCAATTCAAAGAAATATAATCGAGTTAACCTGACCAATATTGTTGAACAATTTATATAATAACAAATATGCCAAAAATTAAATTGAAAAACTTATATCTGGGTATTAAAGGTCAGTTTCCATTAAAGCGAGCGTTCAGGAATTTTTTTATTACAGGTAATGCTTGGGGAATGTTTCATATATCTTCTCATATAAGACAAGATAACGGTAAAGAAAAAGTAATGTATAATACATATGAAAGTGCAGAAAAGGCTGCATTAAGTATGGAAAAGAAATATGGTAAACATTTTTCTGTTTATAAATGTATTTTTTGTGATGGTTATCATTTAGGGAAAAATAGAGATAATAAATAAAAATTTTATAATATGGAAAAACATATTAAAGAACTTGAAGAATTGATTGAAAGATTAAAGGATGATATGTTTAAAAAATGTGGTATCCCTAAGAGTAGATTAAGTACTTGTAAAACATGGAAAGATTGTACTAATCCTCATTATGACTGTATTAATTGTCCGTTAAGATATCCTATTAATAATCTCAATGATTTGTCAAATGAAAATCGTTATAAACTCTGTGGTCTTGCTAAATGTAAGATGACAGAAAGGGATAACTGTTATGGTTGCCCATATCAAGGATATAGTGAAAGTGATGGCAGAATAGCAATTATTTCTACTAATGGTAGTGTTAATATTTTAATATAAAATAAATGTATAATAAAATTGGAAATGCCAGACATATGGCTGATGAAATAAATGATTTAGTTGATAAAAAATTACCAATTTCGGTTGATTTTGATGCAACTTTATGTTACCCACATTTTTACCCTGGAATTTTAAATGAAAATAAACCATGTTTTGAGGTTTTAAAAAAGTGGCAAAAAATGGGATGTATGATAATACTTAATACAATGCGTGGTGGTAAAGAATTGCAAGACGCAGTAGAATGGTGTAAACAAAGAGGTTTTGTGTTTGATGCGATTGGTAGAAATCCAACACAAGATAAATGGTGTTCAAAAGAAGTTTATAAATGTTACTCTATACTTGATATAGATGACCGAAATGCTGGTTGTCCTTTAAGTGGTGAAGATTATGATGGTAGAGGATGGGTAAATTGGGAAGAAATTGATAAAATTTATACACCAAAAATAACACGTTTATTAAAAAAAGGATAGTTTCACACATTTTTCCTAATTTTATGATATTTATATAAAGATTATATAGATATTGTAAATATGAATAGAAAAAACAATTTTATTAAGAAGGCGAAACAAAAGCATGACAATAAATATGATTACTCTAATGTAGAGTATGTTAATAATGAAACTAAAGTCTGTATCATATGCCCAGAACACGGTGAATTTTGGCAAACACCACATTATCACCTAAAAGGTTATGGTTGTCCCAAATGTAATGGAAAAATCATAGATAATGATAGTTTCATCAATAAAGCGAAACAAATTCATAGTAATAGATACGATTATTCAAAAATAGAATATAAAAAATCAATTGTCAAAGTCTGTATCATATGCCCAGAACACGGTGAATTTTGGCAAACACCACATGAACATTTATCGGGACACGGTTGTCCAGAATGTGCAAAGATTAGAGTTGCCGATAAAAGAAGACTGACAACAGATGAATTTATAAAAAGGGCTAAAAGTGTACACGGAAATAAATATGATTACAGTAAGGTTGAATATTTGAACGAACAAACACCTATTTGCATCATATGCCCAGAACACGGTGAATTTTGGCAAACACCTCGTGACCACGTATTAAAAAAACATGGTTGTCGAAAATGCGCAAAAAACGAAATTTTGACAACAGATGAATTTATAAAAAGGGCTAAAAGTGTACACGGAAATAAAT
>CATEWF010000027.1 GCA_949527715.1 uncultured Mycoplasmatota bacterium
AGCAGCTTGGTAGCTCGTCAGGCTCATAACCTGAAGGTCGTTGGTTCAAATCCATCTCCCGCAACCAAAAGGTCCAGTGGTGTACCGGTTAACATGCCTCTCTGTCACAGAGGAGATTGCGAGTTCGATTCTCGTCTGGACCGCCATGGTTTCGTAGCTCAGTCGGTAGAGCAACGGACTGAAAATCCGTGTGTCGGCAGTTCAATTCTGCCCGAAACCACCATTTAAAATAAATAATTAAAAACTACCAGTTTTTGCTGGTAGTTTTGTTTTTTATAAATAGGGAAATTACACATTTATTTAATAAAAATTCTTGCTATGTCATTTGGATCAAGATTTATCTCTTGATCAAATTTAATTCTTACTTTTGACATTGGAGTAGGAACTACTTCAATCAGATTGTTTTGTTCATCAAAAATTTGGTTTATTTTAACTATTAATGTTTGATGATTTGGTCCAATAATTTCAAATGCTTGATTCTTATTAAAGTTATTTCTTGAAATAACTGAATATGAACCGTCTTGTTGTTTTTTATAAACTACAAAAGCAAATACTTGATTCACTTTATTAGGTACATCATGATATAACATTTCATCTTTATTTGGATCACCATTAAATCATCCATATGAGGTTTTTCTATTTTCAGCATTTTTAATTTCTTTTTCATAAATAGAAAAATCTTTAATATTATGATTCTCATAATATTCATTAATGATTTTCTTATATGTGTTTACTACTGTTGCAATGTAGTATTCAGACTTCATTCTTCCTTCAATTTTAAATGAATCAATACCAGCTTCAATTAACTTAGGAATATTAGTTACTTGATTCATGTCTTTAGCTGACATACTAAATTTATCTGAGTATGTTTGTTTTTCATCATAAATCTTGTAAACTCATCTACAAGATTGACTACATCCGCCAACATTTGAATCTCTTAAAGAGAAATTATTGCTTATCATGCATCTGCCAGAATATGCAATACATAATGCACCATGAATAAAGTATTCAATATCAATTGCATGATTTAAGTTTTTAATCATATCAACAATTTGTTGATATGCAACTTCTCTTGCAAGAACCACTCTGCTTGCTCCATTGTCTTTAAAAAATAATGCAGCTTTTGAATTACATACTGATTGTTGAGTGGAAATATGAACTTCAATATCTTTAGTATGTTTTTGAATACCATTGATGATAAATGGATCAGCACAAATAAATCCATCAGGTTTAAGAGCTATTACTTTGGTAATAAACTCATCAAATGAATTAATATGTGAGTTGTGACAAAGAATATTTGTCACTAAATAAATCTTTTTATTTAATGAATGAGCATAATCAATGATTTTTGTTAATTCATCAAAATCAAAATTAGAAGCCCTTGCTCTTAATGAATAAGCTTTTGCCCCTAAATAAATAGCATCTGCTCCATAGTTAAGAGCAAACTTACCTTTGTTAAAATCTCCAGCAGGAGAAAGTAATTCAACTTTATTTGCCATGTTCTTCCTCCCTTAGATAAACCATATTTTTAGTGTCTCCTAAGAAACCACTATTGATTGATTCGTTTTTACAGATTTCTTTTTCCATTTCTAAATATTTAGAAGTATTTGATGGATCATTACAAATTTCTAAATATAGTTGAGTCATCTCTTTAACTCATTGTTCATCATGTAAAAATGAATCAATAAATAAATAATCTGGTTTTGTACTTAATTCAATAAGTTGTTTAATAATTGATAAACAATATGAAGTGTATAAATATGTACCATATTTATCTTGATAAATAATTGTCGGGAAATCTCTTGTTTCTTCTTTAAGATAAAGTTTTTTATTTAATGGAATCTGCAAATTATATTCTTGATTGAAATTTTCAATCATTTTTCATTTCGATTCCATAATAAATGAATATCCAGAACATTGCATTCCAACATTCATTTGTTGTTTGTTATCTAAAATTTGTTTAACTTCATTGATTCTTAACTCTCTTGAAACAAAAACATTGTTAATTTTATTTTTTAAATAAAATTCAAATTGTCCATAGTTTGTGACTAATGTTTCTGGATTATAGAAGAATTCGAAGTTGAGTTTGTGTTCTTTACAGATTTGTACAACTGCAAAGTCAGAAAAAACTATTCCGTCAATTCTTAGTTTTGACAACTCAACTAAATATTTAGTTAGTGGCTCAATATCTTCTTCAAAAAAAGTTCTATTAACTAAAATCAAAATTTTTGTGTTTTGTTTTTGATTAATTAGTTTTTCTAATTCATGATTAGAAAAATCATAGTTTTTTCTAACAGAAAAACCTTCTTGACCTATTAATAAATAATGTGTGTTTATCTTAATTAAGTCTAAAGCATTAAGATAGTTTGCAGGACTAACAATGACTTTCATAGATATAAATTATATGATTTTATAGATTACTAATAAATTTTATAACTTTGATAGTAAAATATTTCTATATGAAATCAAAGTATTTCAAATACCAAAAAATTGATCCCAGTTTACTAAAAGAATTAATAAATATTGACCATAAGATAGCTCAATATATTGATCTTAACCAACCATTCTATTTTAGGATTATGCCTAATCACTTTCATTGTTTAGTTCATACAATTGTTTCCCAACAATTGTCAAATGCAGCTGTAGATGCAATATGAACTAAACTAACTAATAAATTTAAGAAAATCAATCCTAAGGTGATTGCTAATGCTTCTCTTGAAACTTTAAGAGATATTGGTTTTAGTGAAAACAAAATTAAATGCTTGAAACAAATATCATATGATATTTGTGATAAAAAATTGAATCTAAAAAAAATAGAAAAACTTCCTAATGAAAAGATCTATGCTATTTTAACAAAATATCATAATATTGGCAATTGATCAGTTGATATATTATCGTAATAACATAATTTCTTATAGTGATTATGGAATTAAAAAAGGATTAAAAATCCTCTATAGTGTTAATCAAATAAATCAAACACTAATTGATAATGTTGCCAAAAAATTTGGTAATCATCTTACCTTATTTAGTTTAGTATTATGAAAAATTAGTAACAATAACTAATGATATTTTGTTTTTAAATTTCTTAATTTAATGAATATTAAATTAGAAAAATCAGAAAAACTAATATTTTTATTATTGTTTTAAGTAAATTAAATAAAAAAGATTTTGTTTTATTTATTAAATGTAATTTAAATATGTGTATATAATTATTTTTGTTAATAAATTAGGAGAAAAATAAAAATATGTTTGGAAAAAAAATAAAAATTACTGAAGTAATTCCATATGAAGTTATCGACTCTCGTGGTTTCCCTACAGTTGCATGTATTGTAAAAACATCAACTGGTGGTGTAGGTAAAGCAATGGTACCTTCTGGTGCTTCTACTGGAGAAAGAGAAGCTCTTGAATTAAGAGACGGAGATAAAAAACGTTTCAATGGTAAAGGTGTATTAAAAGCTGTTGAAAATGTAAAGAAGATTATTGCTCCAGCTGTTATTGGTATGGATGTAACTAATCAAAGAGAAATTGATGAAACAATGATCAAATTAGACGGTACTGAATTTAAAACAAATTTAGGTGCTAACGCTATCTTATCTGTTTCATTAGCATGTGCACATGCTGCCGCTGACTCTTTAGGTAAGCCTTTATATAGATACATTCGTGAAGATATCTTAAACTCAAATGATAATCTTTACAAAATGCCAGTTCCAATGTTAAACGTTATTAACGGTGGAGCTCACGCTGATAACACAATTGATTTTCAAGAATTTATGTTTATGCCTGTAGGTGCTACAAGCATTAAGAAAGCTGTGCAAATTGCTAGTGAATGTTTCCACGCATTACAAAGCATCTTAAAATCTCGTCACCAATCAACAGGTAAAGGAGACGAAGGTGGATTTGCTCCTGATTTAGATAAAGCAGAAGATGCATTAGACTTAATGGTAGAAGCTATTAAAGCAGCTGGTTACCAACCAGGAGTTGATAAAGATGTTGCTATTGCTTTAGATGTAGCTGCTTCTGAATTATATGATCCTGAAACTAAGACTTATGTATTCAAGAAAGCTTTAGCTGAAAACATTTTACCAAGTGATAAAGCTCACAAAACAACTGACCAAATGATTGATTACTTAGAAGAATTAACTAAGAAATACCCAATCATTTCTATTGAAGATGGTTTAAGTGAAAACGACTGAGAAGGTTTTGCTAAATTAATGGAACATATTGGTAAACACGTTCAAATCGTTGGTGATGATCTATATTGTACTAACCCTAAGATTTGTTTCAAAGGGGTTGAAATGAAAGTTACAAACGCTGTTTTAATTAAATTAAATCAAATCGGTTCATTAACTGAAACTATGCAAACAATTAAGATCGCAAAAGATGCTAACTGATGTGCAGTTGTATCTCACCGTTCAGGTGAAACAGAAGATACAACAATTGCTGATTTAGCAGTTGCTATGGGAACTGGTCAAATTAAAACTGGTTCTATGTCAAGATCTGAAAGAATTTGTAAATACAACCGTTTAATTGAAATTGAAAACGAATTAGGTGTTCAAGCTTCATACGATGGTGTTAAAACATTTAAAAATATTTCTATTAAGTAATAATGAAAAAAACTAATAAATCTACTAAGAAAATAAAAAAGATTGCAATCTTGGCTTCAGGTGGTAACTCTCCTGGTATGAATAATGTAGTAATTACATTAGTTAAAAAAGCCATAAGCCTTGGTATTACACCATACTTAATTTATGATGGTTACAAAGGTTTATTAGCTAAAGATTTTAGACAAGTTGACAACGAAATGTTACGTTGAATTGAAAACTACAATTCACGTGGTAACATCTTTATTGGTTCAGCACGTAGTACTGATTTCTATAAACCTGAAGTTAAAAAGATTGGAGTAAAGATCTTAAAAGAAAAGAAAATCGATGTATTATTTTGCATTGGTGGAGACGGTACATATAAAGGAGCTGCTGGCTTAGCTCACTTTGGAGCTAAAGTAATGGGATTACCTGGAACAATTGATAATGATATTTCTAGTAGTGAACAAACTATTGGTTTCTTCACTTGCTTAAATAGAATTGTTAATGTTTTAGATGCTCTAAGAGATTCATTTGATTCTCACTCAGGAATTTGCTTCTGTGAAGTTATGGGTAGAGGATTCAGTGATCTTGCTATTTATGCAGGAGTAGCTGCTGATGCTGAAGCAATTGTCACAAAAGATAATATTAAAACTAAAGAACAATTCTTAGAAATCGCTAATAAAGTTAAAGCTAATGGTAAACGTTCTTGTTTATTTGTAGTTACTGAAAGTTTATATGGTAAAGATGGTTTACCATCATTACAAGAAATTGCTAAATGAATGGAAGAAAAAACTGGACGTACTACAAGAGTTAATGTTATCGGTCACGTACAACGTGGTGGTATCACTGATGCATGAGACCGGGCAAACGCTTCTTTAATGGCATGTCACGCTTTAGATTGCGCTGTTAAAGGAAACACTAACAGAGTAATCTCTGTAGTTAAAGGTCAAATTGTTGATATTGATATTGCAAAAGCAACAAATATGCCTAGAAAGAAAAATAAGATGGATATTCTTAAAGAATATAAAGACTTAGCTTTAATGTAATTTATATAATTAAGTATATACATGGAAAAATATAAATACTCTAATTTAAAGCAAGAATCAAAAACATCTGGGACTGTTTTTTTTACAGAAAGTAAAGCAAACAAAAACTAAAAAACCAGGTATTAGACAACCTAGAATGCCTAGTTGATTTAAAAATTGATCTGATACTCAATTTCAACCATTAGTTGAAACTGTTAAAAAACAAGGTAAGAAGATTGATTCACTCGATGCAAAAGTAAATTCACTGGATTTAAAAGTAAATTCACTCGATAAAAAAGTAAATTCACTCGATAAGAAAATAAATTCTGTAAGTGATAAATTAAATAGAGTTATTAAATTAAACAAACTAAAAGCTTAAGGAGAATAAAAATGGTAAGTTATTATAAAAGAACAAAAATTATTGCAACCCTTGGTCCTGCAATTACTCAAAAATTATGAGATTTGGATATGTTAAACAATCCAAAAAATGCTGCAAGTAAAAAACTTGCATACCAAAGAATGGAAGAAATCATTAAGTCAGGGGTCAACTGTGTAAGACTTAATTTCTCTCATGGTACTCATGAAGAACAGATCATGAGAATTACTATTGCTAGAGAAGTAGCAAAGAAATTAAAAAGAAACATTTCTATCATGTTAGATACTAAAGGACCTGAAATCCGTGTTGGTAAGATAGAAAACGATGTTCAAACAATTGAAATGGGTGCTAAAGTAGTAATTCACACTACTACTCCTATTGTTGGTAACAACAAAGAATTCTATGTTATAGACTCAACCGGTAAATATAACATGGCTAACGACGTTAAAGTAGGAGGATTAATCCTAGTTAACGATGGTAAATTCCAATTAAGAGTAGATAAAGTTAATGCTTCTAGCGGTTTAATCTACTGTACTGCTTTAAATAAAGCAGACATTTCTGAAAAACGTAGAATTAACTTACCTAACGCTACTTACTCTATGCCTTTCATGTCTGAAAAGGATAGAGCAGATGTCCAATTCGCTTGTGATCATAATTTAGACTATATTGCTGCAAGTTTTGCTAACTCAAAAGAAAATGTTGAAGAAATTAGAAAGATCTTAAAAAAGAATAAGAACAAACATATTCAAATAATCTCTAAAATTGAAACTACACATGCTATTAACAATATCGATGAAATCATCGAAGCAAGTGATGGTATCATGGTAGCTCGTGGTGACTTAGGTCTTGAAATTCCTTATTATGATGTTCCTTATTGGGAAAAATACATGATTAGAAAATGTAGATACATTGGTAAACCAGTTATCGTAGCTACTCAAATGTTAGACTCATTAGAAAGAAACATTCAACCTACACGTGCTGAAGTTACCGATGTATTCTTTGCAGTTGAACGTGGAACTGACTCAACTATGTTATCAGGCGAATCAGCTCAAGGTTTATTCCCAGTTCGTGCAGTAAGCACAATGGCTGAAATTGATGTTAAATCAGAATTGTTATTTGATTACAACCGTGCTTTAACATTTTATTTCCCTAAAGCTAAACTTCCTGCTAAAGCAAAAGCTGTAGCTAAGAAGATTGCAACTAAGTTATTACCTTACGGATCAGATGTTGCTCCTAGCTTCCCATACGAATTTGTAACTTTATTTACAAATGACGTAAATACTATTAAAGCAGTATCTAATATTAGACCAGCTGCTACTATAGTAGTTATTACTGATAAGAAAGAACTACTAACAGCATTTGGTATTAACTATGCTATCCAAACATATTTTGTTAATAACTTAACAAAAGCTAAGAAAGATTACAATAAGATCTCTAAGTTAGCAGTTAAAGGATTTAAACAAAAACCAGGCAAAACAATTGCCTTCATAGATAACAAATTTAAAATTGTTAAGTAATCAAAAAATCCCTAGCAGTTAGCCGGGGTTTTTTGCAGTTCTATTCAGAAACAATATATATTTTTTCTGTCTCTTTATCTTTAGATGTCATTAATTGAACTTTGTATACAGCTTTTTGTTTTATGTTGTTTTTATATTTATTGGGGGGATCTAATGGATAAATTTGAATTAAAACCTTTTTCTTTTCATCATTCAATCATTCGTTGTCACCTACATAATTTACATTGGAACCCTCCCTATAATATGAATATTTTTGTTTTTCTTCATTGTATGTAATTTTTCTATTAGAAAATCTATTATCCTTTAAGTCATAAATCATTAAGGCAAAAATAATAGATAGTTCTTTGTCCACAAACATTTCTTTCAATACTGGATTGTTTCCAAAATAATCAATAAGAATGTTTTTAATATCTATATTATGTCTATCAAAATATGCAAAAGTTTTTTCTCAAGATTTAAATTTTAAAGTTGGATACTTCCCAAAATTCAATTTGTTAAATTGTTTAGAAGAAGAAATTCAGTTTTTATCTTTCAATATAACATTGAATATTCCTTCCATTTTTTCGTTTTTTTCTATATCTCGTGTATTCCCTGTAAAATCAAAATTATAATCATTAAACTCAATATGACTTTTACTTACTTTTTGCTTTGCTATTGTTAGTCTTGTTCCTATTAATCCAAGATTCAATGTATTTTTATTGGAATCATATGAAATCATTCTTTCAAGGTTTGCTAATGATAAATTATTGTTTTCATAATATTGCAAACGACTTCTTAATTCTGAATCAACACTAGCTACAATATTAAAGTATGCACTAACTCTATTTGAAATGTAAACTCTCATTAAGTCTTCATATTCTTTTCTGTAACCGAAAAATCTAGCTTTTTGCAAATCATTATCACAAGTATATGTACTTTTATCGTTTAAAATATAACAAGACAAAAGGTTTTGAAAGTCGATCCCTCTTTGAATCATTTGTGAACCTATGATAATTTGAAATCTACTTTCAAAATCATCGTCGTTTATTGAATTATCACTATAGTCATTATTTATGACTTTAATCTTGTGTCATTGTTTTGCTATTATTTTTCAGATAATATCTTTAATTTTGTCTTTAGAAAAAAGATAAGTTGTTTTAAGTTTGGCAATATATTCATCCAAAATAGATGGAGTGTTGTTTATTTGTTGAAAAAATTCTTCTATTTGATCGCTTATTGATTCATGAATATTTTTTTGTCTTGCTATATTAATTAAAAATTTTGTTTGGATCTTACCATTGTTTTTTCTTTTTTCATAAATAAAAGAATTAAATAAAAATTCAATAAGTGCCTTTTTAAGAGAATTATTTATATAATTTGTTTTTTTAAAAAGTTGTATTTCTTTGTCTGGTATTATGTTTAAAATATTATGAGTATTATTACAAAAAATGTAGTTTAATCCCATATACCCATCTCCAGGATTTAAAATAAATGCATATTGAGGTTTAATTCAGCAATCATTAGAAACCAAAATATGAGCAAATGGAGTGGCAGTAACGCTTATAAACGTAAATGAATTTGATATTTCTTTAAAAAGAGAGAAGTTTTTATATGTAGCTGTATGTTCTTTTGTTTTTTTATAGTAATTTAAATTGTAAAAAGTTGCTTGATCACCTTCATCATCAATTATGAAAGGATTTTTAATATTTCCTTTAGACAAATTTTTAAAAACTTCATATACTTTTTCAACATGTTTATAGTGTTTTAGTGAAACAATTAATACTTTTTTACCTTCATCTATTGCATCATGTATTTTATTAACAAGTTCAATTTTTCCAAGATATTTATCACTACCATAAAGTCTTGCCTCACCATTTTTGCCATCACATGAAATAATCATGTCACTAAAAATATCAAAAGTTTGTTTATTTATTTTTTTATCTACCCCAGAAAAAACAATACATAAATTTGATCTGTTTTCGTCAAACATTTTTGAAATTAAATATAAATATGTAGAGGTTTTACCAGATTGAACTTGACCAATTAAAAGTAACGCTTTATTGGTACAATCTATTTTTGGAATTATTCGATTAACCAATTCTTCTTTTTGTTTAATTTCATTACTTGATAATTTTTTATATTTTTGCTTAAAAAGATCTGTAAATGTCATAAAAATTAATTGTTTACATCAATTAAAGACGAAAAATGCATCAAAATGTTATCTTTATTTTTTTTGAGTGATTTCGTTGTTTTGTGCAAAATCGTTTCTCAATAATCATCATCTTTTTTAGATATATTTGCAATTGTTGTTAGTTGTAAAGATTGTTTTAACAAATCTCTTAGATAACCAGATACTCAAATTAAAAAATTATAAACATTTGAAGAAGAGAGAGTCTTTAGATGAGACATGTCAAATTCAAGTTGTGAAATGTTTTTGAAAAAAATATTTTGTTGTGGAGGTTTTGATGTTTTTGTTAAAAAATCTTCTGCATTAATATCTTGAATGTTATAGTTATAAACGTATTGATACACAAAACCAACTAATGACAATATATAATGCTTCCCAACTTTTAATATTTCAGCTTGTTCACTATCAAATTTCTCAAGTTTGATATTATTCTTAAATCCTCTAACAATTTTTCCTGATTGCGATTTAATTAACGTTCACAAATCATTAATTCAACGAGTAAATTCAGAACCTAATTTTTCATAAATGTTTTTATTTGTGAAAACACTTAATCAATTTGCACTAACTAAGGAAGACTTTGAAGATTTAGCAGTTCCAGGTGCTTGATAAATAAAACAAGCTAATAATTGAAAATAAGTTTGGAGATTGATTCAACTTTCTTTTTTTAAACCAGCAAATAACCATTTTTCTTCACCGCTTTTTGTGGTTAAAATGATATTATCGTCTTTAGATCTAAAAAGTTTTTTATAAAAATTTTTTAAAGATAAAACTTCTGGTTGATTTGTAATTTTATCTCATCCTTTAATAGGTTTTTGTGAATTTAGACATTCTGCTATTGTTGAAAATTTTTCTATACAAGTGTCTATTATCTTGTTTACAGTTGGATCATTTGCTATAAAGGTTGAATTACAAATTTTTTTATAATCATTTTCAGGCAAAATAACCTCTATTATTCTTAGTGGAACCTTAAAATCTTTCATCGATTCTTTTCATGTTTCTCCAATTAGATAGGTAGTTTGTCCACCATTAACTATTGAAAATCTATCAATAGATACTTTTCTATCAGCTATTTTTGTTTTTAAACAAACCATAGAAATACCATTATTTCTAAATCAAAATTCATCTTGGTCATTTAAAATTGAATTTCTTATTTTTGCGTCTATTGTCTTGTTTTTTATATAGTATCTTACATTTGCGCCAAATAAACCAAGTCTTGAAAAATCTTTATATAGTCTTCTTATGTCTGATGCATAAATATTTAAAGAATAACCGATGTATAAATCATTATCTTTATTAACACAATAATTCTCTTTTTTATCAAGCGATATTTCACAACGCGAGGACACAAATGGATAAGCATTTGATTTACATTGATTATCTTTGTCTAATAAATCATTTTGTGAAACAACTTCAATATTAATTTTTTGATATATTTTTTTTGTTTTTTCAAAGTTTTCTAAAATAATTGAGGGAGTCTCTTCATCTTCACAAATAAAAATGAAATGCAAATCATTATTTATGTCTTGTTCTTCTTGAAAATTAAATTCAGACATAAAATTAACTAAATAATTACTCAAAATATTGTCTTCTTTGTATTTAGCAAAAACCTTCATTGATTGGTCAATAAATTTTATCAATTCATAATTATTAATGAAAGTTTGATTAGGAATATTAAAAAACAAGTAAGAATCTTTTTTTCTTTCAATTTTTTCTTCTTCTGATTCTAAGTCGCTATATTCAGTGGCTGATCCAATAAAGTGAAACTTGTTTTTATCACATAATTCAAATTGATGTTCTTCATTTTGTACAAATTCCTTAAAATTTATAATTCAATCCGTAGAATTAAAGTTTTTAAATAAGTAAACTATGTATAAAAGTTTTATTTTATCAAAACCATAACCAATTTCTGAAAAGTATTCTTTATTATTTTTTTGAAATTCTTTTGGAGGATTGGATTTTGCAAAATCAATTTGTTTAAATGGTTCCGTAGGTCTTAATGCTTTGGGTGGTTTGATATATCCGCCATTTAAATCTCTAAGCGAATCTTCAATGAGTTTTATTCGTGTTCTTTGTTGTGTAATAAATTCTTTGAGTGATGTTATTTTTTGGCTTCGAAAATCTAGTTCATTGTGAACTTCCAAAACTAATTCT
>CATEWF010000028.1 GCA_949527715.1 uncultured Mycoplasmatota bacterium
TAGTGTCAGCATTTCCAGAAATTACCTCATCAATAGAGTTATCAAAAATTTCTCAAACTAGATGGTGTAATCCATGTACATCAGTTGAACCAATGTACATTCCTGGACGTTTTCTAACAGGTTCAAGGCCTTCCAAGACTTTTATATTTTCATCTTTATAATTTTGCATGACAAAATAATTATTCTTAATTATAAATAATTAAATAATTTTAATATGTAAATTTTTAAGAATCTTAATTGCTGCATTTTCTAATGAAGCATCATTAGAAGTAACACGCTTTTTGTTAATAATTATTGGAGTATTAGGACACACTGTTTTACAAATACATGCATTAACTAATACACACATATTAGTTAATAAACCACATAGTTGAATTTCACTAAATTTGTTTTTTGATAAATATTCAAACAGCTTAGTGCAACCAAAAGTATTTTTATTAAATACTCTTTTACCTTTAGACAGTTTCCCTACTTCACCATATAATTTTCAACCTTTAGTGTTTTTAATTGTATGAACTATTGGAAGATTTTTACCCTCAACAGATTTCAAATAGTTTTTATCATGTGTGTCTTTTAAAAAGATTACTGTGTCTTTATTTTTAAAATATTTTTTAATTTCATTAACTATTGGTTTTTCAATAGATTTTGCTTTTGAAAAACCAAGAGATCCAGTTATAAAATCATTTTGATAATCAACAATTATTAATAATTTTTTCATTTTAATAACAAATAATATATTATTAATAATATGATAATTTTTGGATATACTTTAATATTTTGTATCATTGGGTACTTGTTCGGTAGCATGATTTTTGGTCAATTTTTAGCATGGGCTAAAAAGAAAGATCTTACTATTGTTGGTTCAACTAATCCTGGAGCAACAAATGTAAAAAGAGAATTTGGAATGGGGTGAGCATTTTTTGTCTCATGCCTTGATGCAATTAAAGGAATGCTAGCAATTTTTGTTTGTTATGGTATTTACATCATTGCGATATACAAAGCAGGATACCATGATCCAAATCTATATTGCTTAGTTTATCTAACTGGAGTATTTGCTTGTCTTGGACATTGTTTTCCAATTCAATATGTCCTTTGTTTAATCTTTAACAAAGGAAACAAAGATAAAGCCAGAAAATATAAAGGTGGTAAAGGTGTTTCTACCACAGGTGGTGTATTATTTGCTGTTAGTCCATATTTAGGACTAATTGCTTTCTTAATTTGATTATTAGTAGTTTTAATTACAAGATATGTTTCAATGGGATCATTACTATGTATGACCATTGCTTCTTTATTTGTTTTGATTCCTCCTGTAGGAAATTTTTATTTATTTAATGCTAATGGTGGGTTTCCGTGATTAGATACTTCATCAATGGGTGAGTCTTACCAGAACTACCCTTGATTAATGATCGGAACTTTAATAATATTAATGTGCAATAATATTATTTTGACTTGTAAACATAGACCAAATATTATTAAACTAATTAGTCATCAAGAAAGCAAATTATTTTAAATTTTATGGGACAAAAATTTAATTTCAAGTTTAACAAAGAATTATTGAATAAAGGTTTTTACACAGCTTCTTATTTTTTAAAGGCTTCTAAACTTGTTAATAAATATAAACCAAATGAACTGGTTTGTATGCAATTTACCCATTTTTCAAAAGAGCCAGTAATGGTTTGTGGAATACAAGAATCAATCGAGTTGCTTAAAACTTGTTTACCTAAAAATGTTTTAAAAAACATTGAAATTTATGGTAGACAAGATGGTGATTTAGTTAAACCTAAATCACCCATACTTTTAATTTTTGGTAAATATCAAGACTTTGGAAAATTTGAAAATGTGATTGATGGTATTCTTGCTCGTAGATCATCAGTTGCCAACAATTGTTACCAAATGCTTAGGTTAATTAAAACTAATCAATTGATTTATATGGCTGATCGTACTGATGATTATTTGGTTCAACCATATGATGGTTATGCTGCATATATAGGTGGAATTAGAAATTTTGTTACCGATGCATCAGTAAGTCTTTTAAATGATAAATCTGATGTCAAAGTTACTGGAACTATTCCACATGCTTTAATTCAAGAGTTTGATGGAAAATTGAATGATGTTATGAAAGTTTATGCTTCTGAATATGGACGAAAAGGATTAATTGCATTAATCGATTACCACAATGATGTTAAGAGAGACATCATTGATATCTCTAAAGATTTTCCTGATACATTTGCCGTTAGAATTGATACTTCAAAAAGTGTTTGTGATGTTTCTTTAAAAAAGATTCCTAAAAACTATGGTGTAAGCGATGAACTAATCAAATTTACTCGTAAAACACTCGATCAAGTTGGGATGAAAAAAACAAGAATTATTGTTTCTTCAGGCATTGATCTAGAGAGAGTTAAAGAAATAAAAGGTAGAAATCTTCCTGTAGATTTCTATGGTGTTGGTGGTTCTTTAATTACAAGAAATGTTCACATTACAGCTGACTTAGTTTTAAAAAATAATCGTCATCAAGCAAAATTTGGAAGAAAGTTATTTATTAACATAAATAAGAAAAAAAGTTTAAAAAAGTACGTTTAATTCAACATATAACATAAATATATGGAAGAATTTGCTACTAAGATTTTTACACTAGATAACAACAATGATAATGTGACTCCAAGTTTTGGTGCACAAGTTAACAACGCTAACTCATTAAATTCAGTTCAAGTACAATTGAATGGATCAGCTGAAGTTTGTGCTAAAAAACAAAAAACAAAATGTTCTAAGCATCTAAGTGTTGTTAACCAATACTACTCATATTTCCCAGACTTTTATAAAAAAGAGTTACACAATAGTTTCATTATGAGCATCGTTTGGGCAATCATCTTAACTTTAGCTACAGCTGTTTGCAGCTGATTCGTTGCTGAAATCGTTATGAGCCCTGCTTTAAATAACTGAACTCTTCTTTCACTAATTCCAGTTTATGGTTTAGTAGTAAGTTTATTTGTAGTGTATTTAATAAAAAACTTAAATTTCAAAAATGAAGCTAAGACAATTAACTTTAAAGACGAGAAAGTTGTTTCAACAAATGTTTTAAAACTTTACAAGAGTTTAAAAACAGGATACATCAATGTAAATTGAATGTCTTTACTTTCTTACACACTATTTTTATTAACACTTTTAGTTACTTGTATTGTTTGCTACATAATGTATCCAACTCACTTTGGTGATGTATACACTCCAATTCATAAAGATAACAATTGAGCATTTGCAGTTGTTTTCTGAATTAGTGTTAGTTCAGTACTAGTTACATTTATTATTCAAGCATGTATGTTAGTTGGTAACTATGTGAGATTTAGTAGAATTGAAAACTTCTACAACTTTAGTTTAGTATCTAATGAAGAAATGATTCTTCTAAAGAAAAAAGCAAATAGGCGTGATGCAGTGATTTATTTAGCTATCACTTGTACATTGTTTTTAATTTGTTGATTAATTGTTAAATTATTTAAAAAGAAAAAACAAACTAAAGTTGTTGTTAATGCATAATAGAAAGTTGCTTTAAGCAACTTTTTTATTTTCTAATAGTAGTTTGTTTGTCTAAATTTATACAGTTAAATTCAGTAATTTATGTCAAATGTTTATCTATTAATTATTTATAATAATTAATAATGTGAGGTATATATGTTAGACGTTAAACAAAAAAATATTGAATTATTATCAAAATATGAACCTAAAGGAGTAATGGTTCATTTTGCAAAATTGTCTAACATTCCGCATGGTAGTGGAAACGAAAAAGAAATTGGTAAATATATTGCTGATTTATTAAAAGAAGTTTCAGAACAAGTTATTCTATATCCAGATGGAACTGTTTATGCTTCTAAAAAAGCTACACAGGGATTTGAGAACAAACCTATGGTTTGTTTGCAAGCACATTCAGACATGGTTTGTGTTAAAAGAAAAGATTCAAATCATAATTTTTTAAAAGATCCACTTGAGTTAATTGTTGAAAATGGAATTTTAAGAGCTAATGGAACATCATTAGGTGCTGATAATTGCATAGGTGTGGCATATATATTAGATATTTTTACAAATCCTAACATTGAACACGGTCCAATTGAATGTTTAATTACTACAGCTGAAGAAACTACTATGGGTGGAGTTAAAATATTTCAACCAGGTGTTTTAAAATCAAAATATCTAATTAACTTAGATAGTGAATATACTGACCTAATTTATTTAGGATGTTGTGGTGGTATTGAAAGTTGTATTACAAATACTTTTACAAGAGAGCCATCAAAAGACTTAACAGAGCACATTTCTATTTCTATTAAAGATGGATGTTCTGGCCACTCTGGTTCAATGATCAGGTTTAAAATCATTAACACAATTAAATTAATGTTTTCATTATTGAAAACAGTATCTAATAAACATCAACTTGCATTAGTTGATATTAATGGTGGTCAATATAAAAACGCAATTGCTGGAAATTGTTTTGCAACAATTGCAATTAAACCTGAAGATTTTGAAAGTGTTAAAAAAATATTAATTGACAATTTTAATGAAATTAAAAAAGAGTTCAGTCAACGTGAAAAGAAAATAAATATCAACGTTGAAAAAAATCAAAAAAAACTTGAACCAATTAATTTAAAAGAATCTTATGCTCTTGTTGATGCTTACAACACTGTTATAAATGGTGTTATCACTTTGAGTGAAAAATACGATATTGCTGATGGGTCTAATAATGTAGGAATTATTGAAACGGAAGATAATTGTATTAAAGCTAAATTTTTATTAAGATCACTTTACCACAATCAAAAACACAGAATTTTAAATAGAACTTTATCTGCTTTTTATGGTACTAACTTCTCATATAAAATTGTTGATGACTATCCAGAATGAACTCCTGTTGACGGAGAAAACATTCTTGAAAAAAAATTTAAAGAAATTTACAGAACAAAATTTAATAAAGATCCTCAAGTATGTGTAACAGAAGGTGGACTAGAAGCTGGTGTATTGGTTAAAAAATATCCTGAAATAATTGCAGTTTCAATTGGACCAGACATTAGAGATGCACATACTTTTGGTGAATATGCTATTCTAAAAAGTGTTAAAGCAACTTATGAAATATTAGTTGAAATGTTGAAAACTATATAATATATATTTATATTAGGAGAAATTATGGCAGAAATATATCATGCAAAAGATTTAAGATCAGGTAATACATTTTTAAGAAATGGTAATATTTATATGGTTTTAGAAAACTCATTTAACAAAACCGCAATGCGTGAAGGAATCGTTAAATGTAAATGTAAAAATTTAAGAACAGGTTCAATTACTGTTGAGGTTTTAACAGGTGAAAAACTTGAAAAAGCTTCAGTAGAAACAACAAAGATGACCTTTTCTTATGATGATGGAAATAATTTTGTTTTCATGGACAATGAAACTTATGAAACAATTGAAATTCCTAAATCAAAAATGGAATGAGAAAAGAATTTTTTAAATGAAAACACAGAAGTTCGTGTTCAAAAATATGGTGAAGAATTATTAGGAATTCAATTACCAGATCAAGTAGTGTGTGAAATTGCTGATGCTGAAGAAGCAGTACAGGGAAACACTGTTCAATCTGTTCAAAAAAAGGCATGATTAGCTTCGGGCTATGAAATTCAAGTACCACAATTTATTAAAAAGGGTGATAAAGTTATTATCAACACTTTAACTGGTGAATATTCAGGAAGGGAAAACAAGTAATGGATTATTCAGTTCAAACTAAAGTTGGAACAATAACTATTTCTGGAGAAATAATTTTTAATACTATTAAAAATATTGCTAAAACATTATCTATATATGAAGTAACTGATATCCAATTTGGTAAGAATGTTAATGGTTTAATTACTTTTTTTATCTATTTGAAAAATAATGATTCTTCTGTAAGTTACATTGATTACATTAGTAAGTTTCAAAAAAGATTAGAAAGAGGAATAGCTGCTTCTTTAAACATTTCTAACTTTTTTTCAGTAATTGTTTTAAATTAATATGGCAATTAAGAATCAATGAGAGAAACGTGTTGAAGTTTTTCATTATATTTATCAAATATTAATGACTCAAAAATCTTCTAAAGACATTGTTAAAAATGCTTTTGAAGATTATTCTTTTGATGCTAATCAAATGAAAATTATTGAATATTATTCAGCTAATTCAAATGACATCAAAGGTTTAATAGTTCAACACTTGACTGAAAATTGATCATGAGACAGAATCCCATATGTTACAAAGGCAATTATTATTACAGCTTATTGTGAATCAAAAGTTTCAAAACTTGATCGTAAAATAATTATCGATCAAGCACTAATAACTTCTGGTAAATATTGCGAAGCAAAAGATAAGAAGTTTATTAATGCAATATTGGATAAAATAATTAAATAGTATGATCGATACAAACAAACAACCAATTAAAAAACTAGAAGAAGACGAAGAAGATAATGGTGTATCCCTTACCTGAACTTGATACCTGTTGTTAGGTGCATGTTTTTTATTGCTTTTAGGAATTGCTCTTTCGTGAATTTTAATTACAAGAAATGTAATTTCTTCACAAATTTATTACCTACCTTCATTGATTTGTTCTTTAATTTCTATTTGTTTATTAATATCATTTGTTTATTTTGACACTAAAGATTTTAATTTACTTAAATTCCATGTTCCTAAAAAAGTGTTCAACATTTATTTTGCAAGTATATTTATTTTTGCTTTATCAATTTTATTTGCGATTATTTATTTATTTTTTTATCGTCTTTCGCAAAACATTTCTACCGATGTATTTTTCATCATTGGTTTTATTATTAGTGCAGTATTAACATTGATTGCTATTGGTTTATATCGTTACGCAAAATACAAAATAGATCTAACAATCTATTTAAGAAAACATGGTAAAGATACAAAAACTGATGAAACTAAAAACAAATCATCAAATTCTTCTAGTCAAGCTTCTTCGGGTTTAACTGATGCAATTAAGAAATAAAAAATTTTATACAATAAATTTAGGTTGTAGAAGCAATGCATATGAAATTAACTGCATTGCTACTGAGTTAATTAATAACCAAGCAAAAAAAGTTAAAGATTTATCAAAAGCTGATATATGTATTATTAATACATGTTCTGTTACAAATAAAGCTGATACTAAATCTAAATACTTCATTAATAAAGTATTAAGAGTTAATAAAACTATTCTATTAGTTGTAATGGGATGCTTTAGTCAAACTAATCCAGATTATTTTAAACAATACAAAAAAATAATTGCAATCGGGAATAAATATAAAAATAAGGTTGTTGATCTTATTAAAATGTATAAAAACAAACCGATTATTAAAATAGAAAGTTGTTCTAAACTAAACAAATTTGAACAATTTGAAAATATTAGTTTTATAGATAACACAAGAGTTTTTTTGAAAATACAAGATGGTTGTAATTTTATGTGCAGCTATTGTATTATTCCTTTTTCAAGAGGAAGACAAAGATCATTAGACCACAAAAAAATTGTTAATGAAATTAAAATTTTGTCAAAAAAATATAAAGAGATTGTTCTTACTGGTATAAACACAGCGGGTTATTTAGATGAATCAGGATGTGATTTTTATTCATTATTAAAAAAAATCAATACTCTTTCTGGCGATTTTAGAATTAGAATCTCTTCTATTGAACCATTTCAAATAACTAAACAAATCATAGATTTGATTTCTAATAATCCAAGATTCGTTCAACAATTTCATTTGTGTTTGCAATCTGGAAGCGACAAGATTCTCAAATTAATGAATCGTAAATACACAATCAAAAAATTTAATGATTTAGTTAAATACATGAGATCTAAAAATAAGTTTGTATCAGTTACAACAGATTACATAGTTGGTTTTAATAACGAAACAGATCAAGATTTTAAAGATTCATTAGAATCATTAAAACTGATCAAATTTGCAGATATGCATATTTTTCCTTTTTCTATGAGAAAATTTACAGCTATAGCAAATGATAAAAATGTTGTGAATTCTTCTACAAAAAATAAAAGGTTTAAACAAGTATATGAGTTAAATAAAAAACTCAAAAATGAATATTTAACTCAATTTGTTGGTCAAGAAGTAGAGGTAATATTTGAAAAACCAAAACAAAAAAATATCCAAGAAGGCCATTCAAACTACTTTTTTAAAGTTTTTGTTAAAACTTGCAAACAATTACACGGCCAAAAATTTAGAATTAAAATTACAAAAATTATTAATGATCAACTTTTTGGGGAACTAATTAATTAGTTCGTTTTAGATTATCTTTTTTATATAAAAATAAACCAATTGATAAAATTATTATTCCCAAACCTATAACTCCAATTAATCAATATTTGCTAATTGATGGTTTATTAGAAAAAGTGTATTCGTAATTAAGAGACACTGTTTCTTTAGAAAAATAGTCGTTGTATTTTATTTGTGCTTCTAATGTATGTTTTTTATCGTTCAAATTCAAATTAATATTTAAATTGTTTAAATTTAAAAACTCTTTTGATACATCTAAAAAATTATTGATAAATTCTTCTCTTGTTATTTTTGACGGTTGTTTTGTTAGAGAACTTTTATCTATATTTTGCTTTTGACAAAGATAGTATTTTGTCAAATTATTGATGGTAAATTTTTTATTGTATAGTTCTGAATTAAAATCTGGAATAGAACATGATTCTACTTTTAATATTGTTTCCCCAGTTTTGTCAATAATTTTATCTATTTTGAACTTTATTGAAGATAACAAATTATTGTCAAATCCATTAAATTCAATAATTTTATGCGCTAAATCATCGTTAATTTCTTTTGCAAATAAAAGAGACGAATATTTTTTACTATCAAAAGTTAAGTTTTTTAAATCTGGTATTTTAAAACCAGAAATTGTTTTTTGATAGTTTTGCTCATTCAATTGAATTGATATGTAAATATTTCCTGTGAATTCATTTCGTATGATTTGATACTCGTTAGAATTTAGGTGTGTTCCTGTATCTTTGTTTCCGTAATTATCTGTTGTATTTACATATTCTTTTAAAATTTCTTCATCTGTTAAATCGTAACAATATCTGTTAGATTTTGGTAATTTATCATTGAATGAAATAGTGGTAATTTTTGGCATTTTCAAGATAAAATCATTTTTATTTGATTCAATGTTAGTACTACATATTGAAATTTTGTTTTCAATATCAGTGGCTATATAGTTTTCTTGATCAATGAATTCATTCGAAATTAAATTTGTTAATTTAATTTCATATTCGCCATTAATGTTTTTAGATAATTTAATAATTTTGCCTTTTTTTAATTCATCGTTTGATATGCTTGTTTGCAAATTATCAAACATATTTGGATTAGTCTTGTTTGGAATTTGATAATCTAATTTCACATTTATAAAGTTAATTAGATATTGTATTGTATCTATAGGATTATCATTTATTCCAATATTATATTTTTTTGCTAATATGCCATTATTAGATTGGTGTTTGTTTAAGTAATCTTCAATTTCTTCAATTGAACTCATTTGTTTAAATTTATCAAAACATGTTTCTATATTATCGTCATAAATCTTATATTCATTTATTCCTTTGATAAATTCTTGCTTAGCAACATTAGATAACTCATTTAAATTGATTTCTTTTAATTTTTGATTTCGTGTTTTTGTATATTGAGAAAGTTTAAAAAATTCATCATTAAACTTAATTTGAATTGTTCCTTCTTTATAGTTTGCATTAGTAAAACAAACAAGATCCTTTATTCTATATTTATTAACTTTAAGATTTATATCATTATTTAATGTTTCAACTTTTGCAAGCGAATCTGTGGTATCAACTCCTTGTAAAGATCATAAATATCTTCTTACAAAATTATCTACAACATAAACATATTGAACTTCTTTTAATTTTGAATATGGAATACTATAAAAACTAAAAGATTTATTGGTAAATTTTTTATTTACTCCAATATGCAAATTAAAATCTGTAGCTTTTTGATATTCGTAAGATTGATCAGATCCATTTTGGAATACTACTTTACCTACTAATGAGTGAAAATTAGTGTTTTTTGGCCATGTATTTGTGTTATTCAAAAATAAATCAGTGTCATCTAATCCTCAGCTTAAAGTAGATTTACTTTTTATTTTTAAATTATCTATATATTGAAATTTCCAATCTTGTATTCGACTGTTTGTATCATGTTTTGCATCTCCTCAACGATAACTACCAGTATTTGATGAAGTATCTGGTGTAGTTAGTTGAGTTGCACTAATAATTGCATCATTACCATTTATTATTGGTTGAGATTCAGATGCAAAAATTCTTTTAACTTTTTGATCAAAATCTATTTCTTTTCTTTTGATCCCGCTTACATTTGTATCTCAACCATTACCGTGATAAGCTAATATCTGATTTGTTTTAGTAGTGATTTCTTGATTTGTTGGATTAACAGCATCTTGATTTAGTTTTAAACTTTCTTTTTTTAAATTAGTATTATTACAAGTGTTTATGTTTAAGAAACATCCTCCAACAAAACAAAAATTCAATAATTTTCTTCTTAAAAATTTTTTCATATTTTATCCTCCTACTAATACTATTTCTCACAAAAAAATATTTTTTTTTGATAAATTTTCTAATTTAAATTTTTCTTTTATTTATATATATGACGCGCGCGAAGAGACAAATTTTAGACACAAAAAATAAAAAAATTAAAAAAAGTTTGACAAAAAAATGAAAATGTGTATAATTTGTATTACGTCGCCTAAAAAATGGGTGGCGGGATCGTTCTTTGAAAACTAAATAGAATCCGTCAATTTTTTGAGAGTTTGATCCTGGCTCAGGATTAACGCTAGCGGTATGCCTAATACATGCAAGTCGAGCGGATGTAGCAATACATTAGCGGCAAACGGGTGAGTAATACATATCTAACCTACCCTTTAGAGAAGAATAACTGATCGAAAGATTAGCTAATACTTCATAGGATATTTGAATGCATGTTCAAATATTTAAAGTTCCGTTTGGAACGCTTTAGGATGGGGGTGTGGTTTATCAGATAGTTGGTGAGGTAATGGCCCACCAAGTCAATGACGAATAGCTATGCTGAGAGGTAGAATAGCCACAAGGGGACTGAGACACGGCCCCTACTCCTACGGGAGGCAGCAGTAGGGAATTTTTCACAATGGGCGAAAGCCTGATGGAGCAATACCGCGTGGATGATGAAGGTCTTTGGATTGTAAAATCCTTTTATTAGGGACGAATGACATAAGTAGGAAATGATTTATGTTTGACTGTACCTTTTGAATAAGTAACGGCAAACTATGTGCCAGCAGCCGCGGTAATACATAGGTTACAAGCGTTATCCGGATTTACTGGGCGTAAAGCGAGCGCAGGCTGATTCACAAGTCTGGTGTTAAATGCAGTTGCTCAACAACTGTTTGCATTGGAAACTGTGAGTCTAGAGTGTGATAGGGAGTTCTGGAACTCCATGTGGAGCGGTGGAATGCGTAGATATATGGAAGAACACCAGTGGCGAAAGCGAGAACTTAGGTCACAACTGACGCTTAGGCTCGAAAGTGTGGGGAGCAAATAGGATTAGATACCCTAGTAGTCCACACCGTAAACGATGATCATTAGTTGTTAATACGATAGTATTAGTGACGTAGCTAACGCGTTAAATGATCCGCCTGGGTAGTACATTCGCAAGAATGAAACTCAAACGGAATTGACGGGGACCCGCACAAGTGGTGGAGCATGTTG
>CATEWF010000029.1 GCA_949527715.1 uncultured Mycoplasmatota bacterium
TCTAATTCCAATTTTTTTAATAATATTGAATGTTGTAACATTGAAAAATTCTTCTGGTTTGGGTCTCACTGTGTAATGAATAATATTAACTCACGAAATAAAATTTTTTAATTTCTCTATTGATAGATCGTATACAGAGAAAGAAGACTCTAAAAAATTATCGGCAAAAAAATGAACTTGGAAGTTGTATTTAACATCAATTAGTGTTATATCTTTTTGAAAAATTTTAGCTAACAATTCTTGATCGGGATAACCCCATTCTTTGTTTTTTTGAAATAAATTTTTAATCTTTTCTTGTGTATCAAATTTTTTTATGAACTTTTTAAAATTTATTAAGATAACACCAGAATTAATAATGTTTTCATATTTAGTAATATCTTTATCTTCAAAACCTGGTCAAGACGGGATGTATTCTCTTAAAGCACCAAAATTATTTAAAAAATTTTGTCTTTTAATAACATATGCTAAGTCATAACAAGACACACCTGCAATAGATGTATTAATCTTAAGATTATACAATTTAGACAAATCCTTTAATATTAGCGTATCAATATCAAGATAGATAACTTTATCAATGGATACGGGTAAGATTTCTGGTAAAAAATAATAAAAAAACATAGGCAATGGTCATTTTAATTTTGTGTAAAATTTAAACAATTGATTATCAAATGTCTTTTTGTAATCTGCTATTTTGTATTTTTCGCAAAAATCATAGCAATTTATAAAAGAAAAAGAAACTCCATTTCTATTTTTAGATAATGATTTGATTAAATTTATTTGATTTTTAGATAAACCAACATATAAAATAATTATTTTGTATGTTGTTTTGTTTGATTTGTTTTTTAACAAAGAATATACAGAAGTTAATAAGTGATTTATTCCGTTATTATCTAAAGAATAGCAAATATGTATTACATTCATTTATAGTTATATGATAATAAATTTTCACTGTAATGATGTAATTTTTCATAAAAATTAGACATATTAATCCTTCGCACTATAAGAATACATTTTTTTAAATTTTATTGTAAAAAAAAAAAAAAAAACGAGTATAAATATCTTATAGGAGGACAAAAAATGAACAAAAATTTAATTAAAAAATATTTAATATCTTTTTTATGTGCAAATGTTACATCTTTAGGAATTGGGGGCGTGCTATTCACTACTTCATGTTCTTGCTCTAATTCAAAAGAATCTTTAATATTTATTTCAAATAATTCTTCTAATTTGTATGTTGATTATGGTGCTGCAGGAAATTCTGGTAACAACAAAATTTCTATATTATCTCCAATTAATATAGATGATTATTATTTTAAAATTATTAACAATGAAACAAGTAAGAAATTGGATGATGCGACAATTAAGGTTAATAAAAATGGTCAACTAGAATGATCTTCATTTACTAAAGAGAATATTCCACCTTCATCAATTAGTGTACAACTAATCAAGAAAAACGACAAAACTATCCATTCAAACAAATTGCATTATTCTATAAATTTATCTTTACCATCAAGTATTTATAAATATGATGAAACAGATTCTAATAAATTATTAGGGTTTACTGATGAATTTTTAGCTAATCCTAATGAATATTCAATGTGTAGATTGCTTAGCATTCCAAATAATGTTACTGAAGTTGCCCAAAACGCTTTTTACGGAAGTAGTACTTATCAAACCTTGATCCCATCATTTATAAAAAATCTTAAAACCGGTAAAGAATTACGAAGAGTTGGCGTTAAAGCATTTTATGCCAGCCAAAGCATTATTTATTGTGATCTTTCAGAAAGTGAAAAAATCCAATCACTTGGTGAAGATTCATTTGGAAGATATGAATTCCTAATAGCGTTAAAGCTTCCTAACGCAAGTAATATATCAATTTCTTACGATGTGTTTGGTGATTACCGTTCTCTTTCTACATTAACAATTCCTTCTTTATTTTCAATAAATTCAAGTTCACAATATTCCTTATATTTCAACTACTCGCAACTTCAAACAATAATATTTGATGGTTTTGATTCTCAACCATCATTTGATGGCTGGCAACAAGCATCATTTAATGATATCGCGCCAGTTGGTTGGATATATTCTACAGGGGATTATGATTCAACGGCTTTATTAAACGATTTAAAAACTAAATTTGGGAATACTTTTAATAATTGAGAAGCAAAATAAAAAATAGGAGAAATAAAATATGAAAAAAACTAAAATAATATTACCTTCTTTAGGAATTGTCGGAATTGCTGCAACAACTGTAGCGGCAATTCCAACCAATAAAATTTTGAAACACGTTCAGTCAAACGGTGTTAGTGTTTCTAGTATGTCTAATGAATGAAACGGATCTGAAGCTGCTGCTGTTCAAGAAGCTTGTTTTCAAAAAGACGCTATTAAATATTTTAATGATAATGCAGATTTTGGGTCTGTTTCTAACGTTGCTAATGTGTATGAGTTAAAAACAACGCGTTATATTGAAAAAGACAATCCTAGCAGTATTTCTACAGGTAACACTGCACATCCTATTGCTACAGGTACAGCTTTTTTATCTTTTGCTTGTTCATTTACCCCCACAGATAGTAAAAAAATTAAATCTATATCATTGGATAAAATTGTACCCACTAAAGTAAATGTGAAGAATACAGATGCCGCTCTTGTTCGACCAACATCTGATAGTTCTGTGTGACAGACAGCTGAACAATATTCAACTACTTTCAATAGCGATATTAAGTCTTTTGACCAAATAGATAATATTACAAAATCTACCATTAATAGTTTTGTAAATCTTCCTGAAAATTTAAATACTTGCATAAGTGTTTCGATATCTGATGCTGGTGGTGCCGCTGTAAGTATTACAAATCATTTCCTTATTGAACACAATTTAAAATTATGAGAAATTTGAGAAAGCTATGATAACTCCACAAGAATTGTTCAAGTTTGATATACATTTTCATTTAATATCACATTTGATGATGGTACTACATCTAAAGTGGACACCACTTGTGTAATAGGCGCCCTAAGAAACTACAGTACAAAAACTTCTGATGGTGGTTTTTTCGATTTATATCACACCGCAGAAAGAGATATAGATTAATTTAAGTTCAAAGAACATTTTTAAACATAAAGATTAAAACATACAAAAATCAGGCATAACGCTTGATTTCTTTTTACACTTACAATTTAAAAAAAATGTGCTCGTATTATTTTGAGTACATTTTGTAGTTAAATTAGTTAATCTTTAGCTACTTCTCAGCCAGATGGTAATCCACCTTCTTGTTTTAAAATAGCAAGTAATGCAGCGCTATCATGGCTTGAATCAATCGGATTAGTTACTTTAACTGTTCCAGTGGTAGGACTTCAATAAAACCATTGGAACTAAAACTAGAACAATCTCAAGCATCTCATGTAATACTGCTTAAATTAGAACAACCGCAAAATATACCCTGATATGTATTTTTTAAGTTTCCGGGAAGGACCACAGATGTTATGGAAGGATTATGAGCAAAAACACCATAGGTTGTATTTATTTCTTCAGGCATTTCAGCTGGAAAAATTATGTTTGTAATGAAAGGCGGTATTTTACCATTAAAAGCATCTTGAACAATATCATTTACATTGGTTGAAATCAACATAGTATTGTATTGTTTATATTTATTTTGATTAACTAAAAATTCATCTGTAAAACCTAATAGACTTTTGTTATCAGTACCACCATATTCATATACTGTGTCTGGTAATCATTTATTTTTGTCTGGTGAAACCGATGAAGATCCACAACTAGTAGCTGCAAAAGGAATAGATAAAGTAACACCTAATCCACATGCTATAACTGACAATGTTTTAATTAATTTTTTATTCATATTTATCTCCTACACTTTTATTATACTTTGTTTTTTTTTTTTTTTTTTGAGCAAAAATGTTAAAATTTGTGATGTGAACATTTATATATTTTTTAAATTAATTTTATAATATAAATTATGGGATTATCTGCGGGGATAGTAGGATTACCTAATGTTGGTAAATCAACTTTATTTAACACAATAACAAATTTGCAAGTAGAAGCTGCAAATTACCCTTTTGCTACTATTAATCCAAATGTTGGTATAGTTAAAGTACCTGATGAAAGATTAGAAAAACTAGGTGCAATTATTAATCCTGATAAATTAACTCATGCAATTTGTACATTCGTTGATATTGCTGGTTTAGTTAAAGGAGCATCTAAGGGTGAAGGACTAGGAAATCAATTCTTATCTAACATTAGAGAAGTTGATGCGATTTGCCATGTTGTTAGATGTTTTGATGACAAGAGCATCAACCATGTATATGATTCTGTTGATCCAATAAGAGATATGGAAGTCATTAACTTAGAGTTAATTCTTGCAGATTTACAAACATTAGAAAAAAGATTTACTCATATAGTTGCTAAATCAAAATCTGGTGATAAACAAGCAGCGATTGAAGAATCTGCTGTGAGAAAAGTGCTAGAAGCACTTAAAGCTAATAAGTTTGCCAAAACTGTTGAGTTAACAGACGAAGAAAAAAAGTTTATTAAGAATTACAATTTATTAACTATTAAACCAGTTCTATATATTGCTAATGTTAACGAAGCTGATATTAGTAACCCTGAGGCAAATCCACATTATTTAAAACTTAAGAATAAAATTGCTGAAACAGATAACTCATTAATTATTCCTATATCAGTTAGTCTTGAATATGAAATATCAAGATTAACAGGTGAAGACAAGAAAATGTTCATGGAAGATATGAACATTAAAACTCCAGGTCTTGATCGTCTAATTCAAGCAACTTATAAGTTATTAAATTTAAGAACGTTCTTTACTTTTGGTAAATCTGAAACAAGAGCATGAACATTTATTAATGGTATGACAGCTCCTGAGTGCGCTGGAGTAATCCACTCTGATTTTCAAAGAGGATTTATTAAAGCTGAAATTTATGATTGTAATGACATGTTTGAATACAAATCAGAAACCGTTTTAAGAGAAAAAGGAAAAATCAGAATGGAAGGAAAAGAATACGTCATGAAAGATGGTGACGTTTGTTTATTCAAATTTAATGTTTAATTTCTTCATAAAGTTAAGTATTTTATTTAAATATTAAATAAAATATTATGGGGAGATTATTAATGACTAGAAAAAATATTAAAAAACAGTGTTTATTACTTATCGGTTCTCAATATGGAGACGAAGGTAAAGGAAAATTCGTAGATATTTTATCAGAAGGATATGACTATATAGTTAGATTCCAAGGTGGTGACAATGCTGGTCACTCAATTGTTATAGGCGGAAAAAAATATAAATTAAGATTGATTCCATCTGGAATTTTTAAAAAAGATAAAAAAGTAGTTATTGGTCATGGTGTTGTTGTTAACCCAAAGACTTTATTAAATGAAATTGAATATTTAAAACAAAATGGTTTTTCTGTAAAAGGAAGATTATTTGTAGCTGACCGTGCCCATGTTATTTTAGATTATCATAGACAAATTGATAAATACCAAGAAGATTTGAAAGGAGACCAAAAAGTAGGAACTACTTTATGTGGTATTGGTCCTTGTTATTCAGACAAAATTCAACGTGTAGGTATTAGAATTGCTGATTTATTAAATAAAAAAGAGTTGGAAAACAGAATTGCTTTATCTTTTAAGACAAAAATTGATTTATTGCCTAAATTGGGATATAAGATGTCTGATGCTAAAAAGATAGCAGAAGAATATTACAAAATAGGTCTAAAAATTAAACCTTATATCTCAAACACAATCGATTTATTAAATGATGCATATAGGGCGGGTAAGAAAATCTTATTTGAAGGTGCTCAAGGCTCATTCTTAGACATTGATATGGGTACATATCCATATGTTACTTCTTCATCTACAATTGCTGGTGTATCAAGTGGTAGTGGTATTAGTTTAACTAAAGTTAATGATGTATTAGGAATTGTTAAAGCTTATACATCAAGAGTTGGTGAAGGACCATTTGTTTGTGAAATTTTTGGTCCTATGGCAAAGAAAATCAGAGATGCTGGTGGAGAATATGGTACAGTAACTAAGCGTCCAAGAAGAATTGGATGATTAGATCTAGTAATGTTAAGATATGCAGTGAACGTTGTAGGTATTACTGAAATCGCTTTAACTTTAGTTGACGTATTATCTGGATTAAAAGAAATCAAGGTATGTATTGGTTATAAGTATAAAGGTAAAACTATCAACGAAATTCTTCCAGACAATACTGAATATGCTAAATGTAAACCAATCTATAAAACATTTAAAGGATGAAAAGAAGATATTAGTAAAATAAAAAGATATGCTGATCTTCCAACAAACTGTAAGAAGTATGTTGAATATATTTCTAAAGTAGTTGAAACTCCTATTGCATTCGTTTCTGTAGGTAACGATAGAACTCAAACAATATTAAAACAAACAATTTTAAAATAGTATGGCAAAGTTAAATGCATTTAATAGACAAAAAGGTTGAATTGAAGTAATCTGTGGTCCGATGTTTGCTGGTAAATCTGAAGAATTGCTTCGTAAGATGAACAGACTTAAATATGCAGAAGTTGATTATTTAATATTTAAGCCTGTTATCGATACAAGAACAAAAAATTCTGTTAAATCAAGAGATGGTAGAGAATTAAAAGCAATTAATGTTAAAAATTCTACAGACATCATTAAATACATTAAGGATTTAAAAGAAAAACCTCAAGTAATCGCAATAGACGAAATTCAATTCTTTGATGATGAATTACCACAAGTATGTAATTATCTTGCAAATCACGGTTTTATTATTTATGCTGCAGGTTTGGACACAGACTTTAGAGGGGTTCCTTTTAAGAACACAGCTAGTTTATTAGCAACTGCTGAAAATGTTATTAAATTGACTGCTATTTGTACAGAATGTGGTGCTCCAGCTACTAGAACACAAAAATTAATTAATGGCAAACCAGCTCCTTTTGATTCACCAAGAATTGTAGTTGGCAATGTTGAAACTTATACAGCTAGATGTAGACATCACCACGAAGTAAAAGGCGCGCCAAAAATTGAATATTAAAAAACATTAATAAAAATTTTTTCTAGATTAACTATTACAAAAAAAAGACACCTCTTCAACAGACTTTTTTTAAACTATTATTAATTTCAATCTTTAAACACTGGATATTTTGCTTTTAAGCAAGTTAGCATATCAGCTGATGATATTGTTCCATCAACGCAGTAAATTGTGCCAGTTGGACAAATTCCATTAAAAGCATGAATGTCCCATGTCTCAGGAATGGTTCAAGAAGAAGAAAAACCATTAAAACAAATTTGAGAAAGATTTGTATTATTAAATGCAGTGGATCCAATTGTTGATAAACATTCATTTATGTTAATGTTGTATAAATTCGAGACACCATTAAATGCATTTGACTTTATTGAATTAAAATTCCCATAAATATAAAAGAAAGAAGACGCTAAATTAATACAGTTATCAAATGCTGATTCATTTATAGTAATGATTTTATTTGGTTCTTGAGCATATACATTTAATAAATCAATACAATTATGAAACATGTAGGGAGAAATAGATTGTATTTCATTGTATAGGAAACAAAATTTCATATTTGAGCAGCCTTCAAATAGATTGGTTCCAATGTAGTCTAATTGAAGGCAATTGTTAAAATTAAAGAATTGAATTTTTTTATCATTTTTAAAACAATTATTTCCAATAAATGTAGTTGATGATGGCAAATAATTTAATTCTGAACCTCTATCATAGAATTCATCTACACCTATTCATTCATTCATAGAAATTATTGATCAGCTTCCACAAGTTCAATAGTGATTAGTTAATGGTTCAGAGCTTGAATTACAACCGACAATAAGTTGGTTCATACCAGATAATAAATGGATGTCATCAGTATCTGCAAGAGTTGCTTTAATAGTTACATCACTGAAAATATTATTTATAGAAAATAAATAATCAAAAGTATTAGGATTATCAACACCTTTGTAATTTACATAACTTAAAAATCCTTGAGTTATAACTTTTGTTTCTCCACCATCAATGTATGAACCTGTAAAAATCATAGCAAACGCCTTGTCAACGTTTGGGTCATTTCAAGTTCATGATTGATATGGTTTTAATGAGTTTAAATCTTTAATTAAAGTTGCATATCCTATTTGAGAATTTAAAAAATTATCATAAGCTGTTTGTAAAGATGAAATATCGCTAATTCTTTGGCCGATGCTCATGTTTTGAGATACAGAAACTATATTATTAATTTGGGTAGAAATATAATTAGCATCCGTTGATGACTTGCAATTTGCAATATCTTGTAATATTGTTTCACAAAGATTTTGTAAATAGCTCATGCCTTGGTTTTTAGCACTCAATGAAATACAGTTAATGTATTGTTCTAAAGTGGTTAATGCAGTTTGTCAATCATAGCTTTGTCCGTCTCACTTTGAACCACTACCATTTAAAATGTTGGTAATTTTTGTCGAAAATGCATTTAACACATCAACAAAACCTTGTCGTTCATTATTAGCTATTTGGTTCAAAAAAAGCCACCAGTTATATGTTCAACATTCATGCAATTTTCAAAACAGCTATTTTGTAAGTCTGTTAAACAAGTAGGCAATTCTACACTAGTTAATCCACCACAATTTCTGAAAGCACATTCTCCAATTAATGAACAGTGAGAATTTTTTTCAAATTTTAACTTTATATGTGAATTTTCTTGAATCACTCCATCAAATGCATTATTAGCAATAGATGTCACATATGATGGGACATATAAAACGTTATAACTTGATAAACTTGATGGGGTATTACCATCAATAAATCCTAATAATTGATTATGTTTAATATCCAAATATTTTTTTGGAATAATTTTTTCTTGTGAATTATTGCAAGAGCAAAGAGAGGTTGGCAAAATAGCAGTATTAGCAGCTAGAAGCCCATATATATATATATATATCTTTTTCATATTTAACTTCCTTATGTTTTTATTATATTTTTTACTCTAAATAATTATTTAATTTTTTTAATATGATTTCTAATTTTTGAAGAGATGTCAGAATCTCTTAGAGCCATATCGATTGTTGCAATTACATAACCTTCCTTAGACCCTATATCATATCTTGTGCCTGTAAAGTTACATGCTGATACTTTTTTCTTTTTAGCAAGTTTTTGAATAGCATCAGTTAATTGGACTTCTCCGGATTTATCTGGTTTAGTAGTAGATAAGGCATTAAAAATATCTTTTGTTAAAACATATCTACCAAGTACGGCATAGTTAGAAGGGGCATCTTCAATTTTTGGTTTTTCAATCAATGATTCAACTTTAACAATATTTTTCTTTGTAGATGATGTATTAATGGGTTTAATAATTCCATATTTAGATACATCGTGTCTTGTAACTTTTTGGACACCAACAATTGAATTGCTTGTTTTTGCATAAGCATCAATACATTGTTGCAATGCTGGTTTAGAATTTTTTGGTGTATATACGAAGTCATCACCTAATAAAACAGCAAATGGTTCATCACCGACGAAAACTTTTGCCATTCTAATAGCATCACCTAATCCGTTAGGTTCTTTTTGTCTAATAAAATGAACATTAACAGCGGTTGATATTTGTTTAACTATCTTATATAGTTCTATTTTGTTTTTATCTAATAATCTTCTTTCTAATTCATAAGAAGTATCAAAATGATCAATAATAGAATTTTTTGAAGAAGAAACAACAATTAAGATTTCTTCAATACCACTATTAATGGCTTCTTGAACAATGTGTTGGATTGTAGGCACATTTACTATTGGAAGCATTTCTTTTGGTAGTGCTTTAGTAGCTGGTAGGAATCTTGTACCCATTCCAGCTGCAGGAATGACTGCTTTTTTAACTTTTTTCATAACGAAACAATTATTAATATTATATACATATAATATTTAGATATCATTATTGTATATTTATGGATAAAATACTAATAGTTGGGTTAGGGAATTACCCAAAAGAATACACTAACACAAGACACAATGTTGGTTTTAAAATAATTGATGAATTAAGTAATTCACTTGGTATTGAATTATCTCAATCAAAATTTAATGGAATATATGGTTCAAAAAATATTGGAGACAAAACAATATACTTAGCCAAGCCCTATACATTAATGAATTTATCTGGTGAATTCATTCAACCGTTAATGGATTACTTTAAAATTAATTTAGATAATTTACTAGTAATATGTGATGATGTAGATACATCTTTTGGTAACATTAGAGTTAGAAAATCAGGTAGTAGTGGTGGGCAAAATGGTTTAAAAAGCATAATTAACCGTTTATCTAGTGAAAATTTTAAGAGAATTAGAGTTGGAATTGGAAGACCAATACCACCAAAATCAATGGTTGACCATGTTTTGTCTAAATTTAACCAGGAAGAGCTATCAATTTTAGACAAAGTAACTGAAAAAATAAATAATTTAATTATTGATTGAATTAATGACACTAATTTTGAAAAATTAATGTCAAAATACAATTAAAAGCATAAAAATTATATTTATAATTTTATTTGCTATACTTATTACGATATCCGTTTTACAAAGAAAGGTTTTTTGTCAATGAAATACGTTTTAAAAAGAGATGAAAGAAGAGTTAAATTTAACGAAGAAAAAATTGAAAAAGCTTTGATTAAAGCTGTAAGTGGTACAGGTACTGATATTCCATTTAGTGAAGTTATTAATGTTAAGAATTCTGTATTAGAAAAAATTAATGCTTTAAGAGACGAAGATGTTATTAGTGTTGAAGAAATTCAAAATTTAGTGGTTGAAACATTAAGAGATCGTAAACATCCTACATTAGCCCATGCTTATGATACATATCGTAGGGAAAGAACTAAACAACGTGAAGTTAAGTCTGACTTAATGAAAACAATTGACAAGATTGGTGTTGAAACTGATCGTGATAATGCAAATGTTGGAAACAACTTTTCAGCAAAATTATTAAGAATTGCATCTGAAGCAAATAAATGACATATTTTATTATCTGTATTACCAAAAGAAATGGCTAGAGCTCATGAAATTGGAGATTTATACATTCACGACTTAGACTCATATAATTTAACAGTTAACTGTTTACACATTCCTACTTCAAAATTATTAAGAGAAGGATTTAATACTGGTTATGGTACTATTAATCCTCCTAAACACATTGAAGTAGCTGCAGAATTATTATGTATTATTCTTCAATCTACTCAAAACGATATGTTTGGTG
>CATEWF010000030.1 GCA_949527715.1 uncultured Mycoplasmatota bacterium
ATATATAAATATTATTTATGTCACCTATCAAAATCCGTACTGAATATATTACATTAGGTCGACTAATTAAATTCATCGGATTAATTGATAATGGATCACAAGCAAAATTTTTTATTGCGAATAACAACATTACTTACAATGGTGTTGAAGAAAAAAGACGTGGTAAAAAAATTTATGTTAATGATACAGTAGTCATAAATAATACAGAATACTTAATAACAAAGGAATAAAAGTATGGAACAAAACGAAAAACTAAAACTTGAACAAGAAAAAGAATATGGTGCAAGTAGTATTCGGATTCTAGAAGGTCTAGAAGCCGTTAGAAAACGTCCTGGTATGTATATTGGTTCTACAGGACCTCAAGGACTACACCACATGATTTGAGAAATCGTTGATAACTCAATTGATGAAGCTATGGGTGGTTATGCAACAAGAGTTATTGTTACATTAACCAAAAATGGTTCAATTAGAGTAGATGATGATGGTCGTGGTATCCCAGTAGATATCCACCCAAAAACCGGTAAATCAACAGTAGAAACAGTTTTAACTGTTTTACATGCTGGTGGTAAATTTGATAATACATCATATAAAATCTCTGGTGGATTACACGGTGTAGGTGCATCTGTTACTAATGCATTATCTAAATGAATGAAGGTATGAGTATGCCGTAATCATGAACAATACTATGTAGAATTCCAAAATGGTGGACATACAGTTGAACCATTAAAAAAATTAGGTCAATCAGAAAAACTACAAGGTACTGTAGTTGAATTCTTCCCTGACTTTACAGTAATGGAACAAGCTCCTTTTGAACACGAAATCATTGCTAGTCGTTTAAGACAATTAACATACCTAAACAAAGGTTTAAAAATTATTTTTATCGATGAACAAACAGGAACTAAGGATGAATGATTATATGAAGGTGGTTTAAAAGAATATATCGAAGATTTAAACCGTGATAAAGAAAAACTTGTTCCTTCTATTGTTTATGGTGAAGATGAACAAAAAGTAAAAGTTCCAAATACTTTAAATGAAGAATACTACAACATTAAAGTTGAAGTTGCTTTCCAATACAACAAAACATATAACAACTCTTGTTATTCATTCTGTAACAACATTAACACCATTGAAGGTGGTACACATGAGGAAGGATTTAAACTTGCATTAGTTAAAATCCTTAACAGATTTGCTATTGAACGTAAATTTATTAAAGAATCTGATGAGAAGTTTACAAAAGATGATGTCGCTGAAGGTCTAACAGCAATTGTTTCAGTTAAGCACCCTAACCCTCAATATGAAGGTCAAACAAAACGTAAATTAGGAAACACTGAAGTTCGTCCTTTTGTAAATAAAGTAACATCTGATGTATTTGAAAAATACATTCTTGAAAATCCAGATGATGCTTTAGTAATCATTAAGAAGATTATGCTTGCTCAAGAAGCAAGAAGAAAATCTCAAGAAGCTAAAGATGCAACAAGAAGAAAATCTCCATTTGATACAGCTTCTCTTCCTGGTAAATTAGCAGACTGTTCAACTAAAGATCATACAATCTCTGAATTGTATATCGTCGAGGGTGACTCTGCGGGTGGATCTGCTAAATTAGGTAGAAACCGTGAATTCCAAGCAATTTTACCATTAAAAGGTAAAATTCTTAACGTTGAAAAAGCTAAAACTAACAAAATTTTTGAAAATGACGAAATCATGGCAATGATTACTGCAATTGGTGCAGGAGTTAACCCTGAATTTGATTTAACAAAGATTCGTTATGACAAGATTATTATCATGACCGATGCCGATGTTGATGGTTCTCACATTCGTATCTTGTTATTAACATTCTTCTTCAGATACATGTATCCATTAATTGAAAACGGACACATTTATGCTGCTCAACCACCTTTATTTAAGTTTATGGTAGGTAAATCTGTTAAGTATGCTTATACAGACCAAGAACTAGAAGATTTTAAAGCAGAAGCCAAAAATGCTAAATATACAGTTCAAAGATATAAAGGTTTGGGTGAAATGAATCCCGAACAATTATGAGAAACTACTATGGATCCTGAAAACCGTATTCTTCACAAAATTAGTATTGATGATGCGGTTAAGGCAGATCAAGAGTTCTCATTGTTAATGGGTGATGATGTTGTTCCAAGAAAAGACTTCATCTCTAAAAACGCTAAATTTGTAAAGAACTTAGACATCTAATAGAAAGGAGAAATTATTATGGCTGAAAATAATATTGATAAAATTCGTGATTCTTTAACAAAGACTGTTGTTAAAGATCGTCCAATTGTTAAAGAATTACAAACATCATTCTTAGATTATGCAATGTCTGTTATTGTTGCTCGTGCTATTCCTGATGCTCGTGATGGTTTTAAACCAGTTCACCGTAGAGTTTTATATGCCGCTTATGGATTAGGAATGACAAGTGATAAACAATATAAGAAATCTGCACGTTTAGTCGGTGAAGTTATTGGTAAATATCACCCACACGGTGATACTGCTGCTTACGAAACAATGGTTCGTATGGCTCAAGACTTCTCAATGAGATATTTGCTTGTTGATGGACATGGTAACTTCGGTTCTATTGATGGTGATGGTGCTGCAGCAATGCGTTATACAGAAGCAAGATTATCTAAACTTGCTGATACTATTATGAATGATATTGACAAAAACACTGTTGATTTCACTGATAACTATGATGGTAGCGAAAAAGAACCTGTTGTATTACCTGCATTATTTCCTAGCTTATTAGCTAACGGTTCATCAGGTATTGCAGTTGGTATGGCCACAAACATCCCTCCACACAATTTAACCGAGCTAGTTGGTGCTATTAAATTGATTGCTGCTAAACCAGATGCAACAATTGAAGAAATTAAACAAGTATTAAAAGGTCCAGATTTCCCAACTGCTGCTGAAATTATTGGTGCTAGCGGAATTGATGACTACTTTAATACAGGTCGTGGTTCTATTACAATTCGTGCTAAAGGAACATATACAACAGAATCTAATGGTAAATCAACTATTATCTTCACTGAAATTCCATACATGGTTAATAAGACTGCTTTAATCGAAAAGATTGTTGATCTTGTTAAGACTGCTCAAATTGATGGAATTTCTGATTTACGTGATGAATCTTCTCGTGAAGGTATCAGAATTGTTATTGAAACAAAAAAAGATGTTGTTCCTGAAGTTTTAATGAACCAATTGTACAAAGCAACTCCATTGCAGACAAACTTTGCTGTTAATATGTTAGCTTTATACAAGAACGAACCTAGATTGTTAAATATTAAACAAGCTCTTGAAATTTATTTGGAACACCAAATTGAGGTTTTAACTCGTAAAACTGAATTTGATCTAAAAAAAGCAAGTGAACGTGAACATATTCTAGAAGGTTTGCATATTGCTACTGGTAACATTGAAAGAGTTATTAAGATAATTAGAGAAGCTGCAGATAACAACCAAGCATTAAATCAATTAATGAATGAGTTTAAATTATCTGAAACTCAAGCTAAAGCTATTCTTGAAATGAAGCTTCGTTCATTAAGTGGTATTGAACGCAAAAAAATCGAACAAGAACTTGAAGAATTAAAGGCCAAAATTATTGATTTAAAAGACATCCTTGCAAAACATGAAAGAAAAATTCAAATCATTGATGAAAACTTAGATGAACTAGTAAAGAAATTTGGTGATGAAAGAAGAACAACAATTTCTTATGATGTTTCATCTGAAATTGATGATGAAGATTTAATTCCAGTTGAAGACATCATTATCACAATGTCTACAAGAGGATACTTCAAACGTGTGCCGGTTGATACTTACCGTGTTCAAAGACGTGGTGGTGTTGGTGTAATCGGTTTACAAACTCATAACGATGACGATGTTCAAAAAATTGTTGCTGCATCAACTCACACAGACATTTTATTCTTTACAGACTTTGGTAAAGTATATAGATTAAGAGGTTATCAAATTCCTAGAGGTGTAAGAACATCGAAGGGTATCCCTGCAATTAACTTAATTGGTATTGAGAAAAATGAAAAAGTATTAACAATTCTTCCAATTGATAACTATGAACAAGGATGTTTATTCTTTGCTACTCAAAATGGTATTGTCAAAAAAACAAGCTTATCTGAATTCAATCGTATTCAATCTAATGGTAAAATTGCAATTACTTTAAAAGAAGGTGATAAGTTATTTAATGTAATCCCAGTAATGGGTCAAGAAGAAATTTTCTTAGCTGGATCAAATGGTAACTTAGCAAGATTTAACTCAGAACAAGTTCGTGCTATGGGTAGAACCGCTTCTGGTGTACATGGTATGAGATTAGACGACAAAGAACACATAGTTGGTTTATCTTCTTCAATTAGCGGAGATAAGATATTATCAATTGGTTCTCGTGGTGTGGGTAAATTAACTCCTGTTGAAGAATATCGTTTAACTAAGAGAAATGCTAAAGGTGTCAAGACATTAAAAGTTAGCCAAAAGACTGGTAAACTTGTTTATACAGGTGCAGTGTTTGGTGATGAAGATATCTTAATGATTACTACATCAGGTAAAATTATTAGATTCTCATTAACTCAAGTAAACACTATCGGTCGTTCAACTAGTGGTGTTAAATTAATGAATATTGAAGAAAATGAAAAAATTCAATCTGTAACTGTATTTAAATCAGGTGAAGAAGCAAATGAACAAGAATTAGAAATTTCTAGCGAAAATTTAGAAGATAACAATCCTGATCAAGCACCTAACGCAGACGAAGAAATTTAATATGAATATTCTAGTTACTGGTGGTGCAGGTTATATAGGATCTGTAACAGTAGAAAAACTAATCAATCAAAAACACAACGTCATCATTTATGATGACATGTCTACTGGATTTAAAAAATTAATTAATCCTAAAGCTAAATTTGTTAAGGCTTCAATTTTAAATTACAAAAAACTTGTTGAAACTTTTAAGAAACACAAGGTCCAAGCGGTTGTCCATTTAGCTGCAAAAATTGTTGTTCCTGAATCAGTTTTAAAACCCTTTGAATACTTTGAAACAAACGTTAATGGAACAATCAACATTCTTAAAGCAATGAATGAATGTAATGTAAATAAAATTATTTTTGCTTCAAGTGCAGCAATTTATGGAAACATTAAAAAAGTTCCCATAAGTGAAGATGACCCAAAAGATCCAATTAATCCATATGGTCAAACAAAATTAATTGACGAAATGTTAATTAGAAACAACACTGTAATTAATTCAAATTTTAAATATGTAAATTTGAGATTTTTTAATGTAGCTGGTGCATCTGATTCTGGAAAATACGGAATGTTAAAAGCGAAACCATCTTTATTAATACCATGTATTAGTGATTCTTTTATAAAGAATGCTCAGTTCTCTATATATGGTAATCATTACAAAACAATTGATAAAACAGCTTTAAGAGATTACATTGATGTAAATGATATTGCTAATGCAATTTTATTAAGTATTCAATATTTAAGTAAAAATAAATATGGAACATTTAATTTAGGAACTAATAAAGGTTGCACAGTTAAAGAAGTGTATGATGTTGCCATTAGAGCATTAAAAATGAAACCTAATTTTGTTTATAAATCAAATAGACCCGGTGACCCAGACAAACTATTAACAACAAATAAATTAGCCAAATCTAAATTAAAATGAAGTCCAACACATTCTATTAAAGATATGATAATATCAGACTTTAAATTTAGAAAGTCAAATTTTTAGTTTATATTTGGTTGCCTCTAAATTGAGACATATATAGTTCATAATAAAAACCTTTTTTGTTAATTAATTGTTTGTGCTTACCATGTTCAACTATTTGACCGTGGTTAATTACTAAAATATTATCTGCATTTTTGATTGTCGATAACCTGTGAGCAATCATAAATGTAGTTCTATTTTTAATAAGTTTTTCCATTGCAGATTGAATTTGAATTTCTGTCTTTGTATCAATTGAAGATGTTGCTTCATCTAAAATAACAATTTTTGAATCAGCCAAGAATGCTCTTGCAATAGCTAATAATTGTCTTTGTCCTTGAGATAAATTATCCCCATTATCTGATAATATTGTGTCATATCCTTTTGGTAATTTCATAATGAAATCATGACAATTTGCTAATTTAGCAGCATTAATGATTTCTTTTTTAGTTGCATCTAATCTTCCATATCTAATATTTTCATAAATTGATGTGCCAAATAAATATGTGTCTTGAAGAACCATAGTAATATTTTCTCTTAGAGTTGTACGATCAATATTTTTTATTGGTTTATCATCAATCAAAAGGGCACCACCATTAATATCATAGAATTTAGTAATCAAATTGACTATAGTTGTCTTACCTGCACCAGTCGGACCAACCAAAGCAGTAATTGTTCCTGGTGTAGCAACAAAATTAATGTTTTTAAGAATGGGTTTTTTAGGAACATAACTAAAATCCATTTTTTTAGCTTCTACTTTACCAACAATTTCTTTTTTGTTAAGTTTTATAGCGTGAAGTGGGTCTTTTTCCTCTTCTTGTTCTAAGATTTGAAAAATTCTATCAGCTGAAGCCATACATAACATAAATTGACCCATAGTAGAAATTAATTGGTTAATTGGGTTAGTTAGGTTTCTCGCAAACATTGTAAACATTACAAGTAATGTAATGTTATTTTCAATGTTTAAAACCCCCCAATCTTTGTTTATTCATCCGTTTAAAATGAATGTCATACCTCATGCAGATAGTAAAACAAATGATAAGTTGTTAAAAAACATATTCAATGGCATCATTATGTTTGCAATACCATTCGCAACAATAGAATTCTTTGTTAATTTTTCATTTAATTTATCAAAATTTATTTTAGTTTTTTCTTCCATTTGAAATAAACTAACAATTCTTGTTCCTGATATATATTCTTCAGCAAATCCGTTTAGATCACCTAAACTCTTTTGTTGTTTAACAAAATATGGTTTTAACTTTTTAATAATAAATGTGTTGATTAAAGCAACTAACGGGTAGATGCATAAAATAATTAGACTTAATGCTCAGTTTGTTAAGAACATTAACAATCCAATTGAAATAATACTACATATTCAAAATATACAATTACCTATATATTGGGCAATGAATGAAGAAATATTGTCCACATCATTTGCTGTTCTACTTATGATATCTCCAGAAGGAGTCTGATCAAAGAATTTAATTGGTAGTTTGTGAAGTTTCTTGAATATTGAAGTTCTTAAATGATAAGTCCCTCTTTCAGCCGACTTCATAATTAAGACAGTTGCTAATCAATTGAAAAGGTTACTCAATAAATAGGAAAACAATAAACCGATACAAGTAAAAATAAATGCAGAAAAACCTTGTATAAGTGAAGAGTTTTGACCGGCTTGAGTCATTTTTTCAGTTAATCAATCATAGACCATTCCATATAAATAAATTGAAACAGCACTTAATGCTCCAGAAATTATAGAAATAATTACAGCAACAAATATTGCTAATTTATATTTAGAGAAATTAGATCAAAGTTTTTTTATTGAGCCTTTTCTAAATTTTGGTTTAGGCCCTGAATTTATCATCATTGGCGGCATATTATTTTAATCCCTCCTCTCCTAATTGTGATTTAACAATGTTTCTATATGTGATGCTTGTTTTTAATAATTCTTCATGTGAACCAATTCCAGAAATTTGGCCATTATCCATTACAATAATTTTATTTGCGTTTTTGATTGAAGCAACACGTTGACTAACTACAATTGTTGTTGCATTTTTATAGTTAGCTCGAATGTTTTCTTGAACTTTAGATTCAGTAATCAGATCTAAGGCACTTGTGGAATCGTCCATTATAAAAATTTTAGGCTTACGTACAAGAGCTCTTGCAATACATAATCTTTGTTTTTGACCACCAGAGAAGTTTCTACCCCTTTGATCTACTGGGTAATTTAATTTCTCTTTGAATTTACTTACAAAATCTCATGCACATGCATTTTCACAAGCTTTAATCAATTCTTTATCTGTTGCTTGTTGATCGCCATATAAAAGATTTTCTTTAATATTTCCTTGGAATAAATTGTTTTCTTGTAAAACAACACTGATGTTTTTTCTTAAATCATTAAGAGATATATCTTTTACATTTACTCCACCTATTTCAATTGAACCATTATCAACATCATATAAACGAGGTATTAAGTTGACTAATGTAGATTTACCTGAACCAGTACCACCAATCACCCCTAGGAATTCTCCTGGTTTAATTTCAAAGTTAATTTTTTTCAAAATATATTTTTTAGCTGATTTTGAATATTTAAAATTAACATTCTTAAATTTAATAGTGAAGTCATTTGGTAATTGTTTTGGATTTTTTGAATCTACAATAGTTGATTTTGTATCAAGAACTTTCAATATTCTTTTTAATGAGGCTTCAGATGTAATAAATTGAACTACAACTACTACAGCCATAACCACAGATGAAAGGACCATCATTAATAAATTTGTAAATGAAAATACTTTTGCAACTACAGTTGGGTCTTTGTCAGCTAAATATCCAGTTACCATCAAAGCAGATAAAATTCCAAGTTGTAAACACATTGTTACAACTGACATAATTGGCATAATTATTATTTGAGCTTTAATTTTATATTTCTTGTAAGCTGAGCTTGATTTTCTAAATCTGTTTGTTTGTTCATCTTGGATACCAAAAGATTTAACAACCCTCATACCAAGAATGTTTTCTCTCATAATACTATTTGTATCATCTAAAGATTTTTGAGCTTTCTCAAAAATTCTGAAGACGTTTCTACCAAACGTCCAAATAAGAAGACCCATCAAAACACAAATACCAACAGCAATTAATCCATATTCTCAACTAATGTTGTTGAATGACATTGCTAACCCACCAATAAACATGATTGGGGATCTTATTAAAATAGTGAAACACAATTGATCTAACATTTGGAATTTAGATGCATCGTTTGTTAATCTTGTAATTAATGAACCTGTAGAAAACTGGTCAATATTTGAGAAAGAGAAACCTAATATTTTCTTATATAAATCACTTCTTAAATATTGAGTTGCGAGTAATGAAGATTTTGCAGCTGATAGCATTGCAATTACTGCAAAAAGCAATCCACCGCATGCTAATGCTGCAATTATTCCGATATACATTCAGAAATTTGCTCAGGCTTGTGCGACTGTAATACCAGCCATTTCAGCTGCTTGTGGCACTTCAATATATCCCACATTAGTAATTACGTTAGTTAATAAAGTTGGTTGGTATAAATCACAAACACAACTCATTGTCATAAAGATTATTGAGATAATTCCAAAAACTAATGCTTTACCTTTAATGAATTTAAATACTCTAAGCATTATTTGTTGCCTCCACCAAAAAGTTTTTTAGCTAATGAAGTTAAAGACGAATTGTCTTCAATAATTGAATTTAATTTAGATAAGTCTAAATCAGGTAATTTAGATTTATCTTGTTTTAATTCTTTTATTAAATCATTTATTTCTTTTATAGTAAAACCAACAAAATACATTGGATGGTTAAAGAAATTAACTATTTGTTTTTGAAATGAAGGCAACAAATAATTTTTATTCATCATAAATGCATCCGCTTCATTTTCAAATAATAAAACAACCCCGTTGTTTGATGAAACAACAACTTGTTTTGAAACAAGTAGCGGATTAAAACAAGCTGGCAATTCATCATAGTTTTTAATCGTATGAATTATTTTATTGGTGTTCTCTCTAATCGCTTTAGAAGTATTTTTAGCAATGTGCATAAATATTTCTTTTAGAGATAATTCTTGTTTTGTTTCAGTAACGCTTTGTTCAATTATTTTTTCCTTGTGATTTTTAACTTGTTGATTTGTTGGTTGTAATACTGAAAATTTAAAAATAGGCTTTAATTCTTCTGTTTTAGTAACGGCATTAGTTTCTTGCTTAGAGAGTGTTTGTTTTTTTTGTTGTGGAATAATTGGGGCAACATTATCTTTTAAATCTAATGTTTCAAATAAACCTATCATGAAAATCGATTTTGCATCATTTGCTGTTTTTATCTGAATATAGATTTTTTGTCAAATATTTATTAAAGAAACTATCTTGTTTTGATCTACATTAATTGTATTAATATTTGATGAATTTAAAATTGATAAATTGTTAAAGCTATTTGTTTGTAAATAAATTAATTTGTCTAACAATATTGAAATAATATCACTAGTTAAAATTGTAAAATTAATTCCTTTTTCAGAAAAATTATTAACTTCATTGATAATTAAATTTAAGTTACCTTGCAAAATCTTATTAATAAATGAAATTTTATTTTCTGTGTCCAGTAAACCAAAAATTTCATTTATCGAGTCTATAGTAATATTGTTATTTGTGTATAAGCACAATTGATCAAGAATACTTAATAAGTCTCTTGCAGATCCGTTCCCTAATTGAATTATTTTGTTTATGCATTCTTGGTTCATTTTGATGTTTTCAATTTTTACAACTTTTGAAATGATTTCATTTGCATCATTATCTGTCATTCTAGCAAATTGAAAATTTTGACATCTAGATAAAATGGTTGCTGGAATTTTATTAATTTCTGTTGTAGCAAAAATAAAAATCGCATGATGAGGTGGTTCTTCTATAGTTTTAAGTAAAGCGTTTCATGCAGATGTTGTAAGCATGTGAGCTTCATCGATTATATAAACCTTATATTTTAACTGAACAGGTAAAAATGCAACACTTTCAATAATCTTTCTCACTTCTTCAACACCATTATTTGATGCCGCATCTAATTCAACAATATCTGTAACTTGATTATTATTGATTAATTTACAAGTTTCGCATTCATTACAAGCATCACCAGATTTAGAATTTGTGCAATTAATTGCTTTTGCTAATATTTTAGCAATTGATGTTTTTCCAATACCTTTGGAACCAGAAAATATATAAGCATGAGCAATCTTTCCTTGTTGAATTGAATTCAATAAGGTTTTAATGATAGGTTTTTGACCAACAACATCATTAAATGAAGTCGGTCTATATTTTCTATATAAACTAATGTATTCCATTTGTTGTTTATATATTATATATATAAATAAAAATATTAAAAAAATAACAACGAGAAA
>CATEWF010000031.1 GCA_949527715.1 uncultured Mycoplasmatota bacterium
AACTGTTGTTGGTTCATTATTTTTTAAATCAGTTAAACCTTCATCTAAAAAACTTGAATAAAATAAAAATCTATAATTTTTAAAAAACTCTTGATTGTCAACTTGTTGCCCATTATATAAGGTTCAACTTGTAACCTTTCATTCATTAATTAATTTATTTATGAATGGATTGTTTTGAAAATTATTGAACGACATTTTATATTTATCTAAATGTCTCCCGTAAAATAAATCTCACAACTCAAAATTAAGATTTAATGAAACCTTGGCAAGAGCAATACTAAATTCTTTATTGTCTATTTGTTTAATATTCTTACCAGTAACTGCTTCGATTCCTGAACTAGCAATCTCTTGTGTTGGTTCATTATATTTATGAATTGGATTACATAAAAATGTAGCTAATTCTTTGTTGAATTCGTCATTTCAACTTGAACCACTTGGATAAGGTTGTTCGGAATCTAAAATGTAATTAATAAATTTATTTCTTAAATTTGCATATTCTTGTGCACCATTTGCAAGATACTTACCAGAAGAATCTTTTGATTCTTGAATTACATTTTTACCTTCTTTATTTTCGAAATTTAATTCACTTGAGTCAACAAATTTTGATTTTAATTTAGATTCTTGATCATCAATAATAAACACAGAACTTGGTTTACAACCAATAGCTTCATATATTGAGTAACGGATTTGATCAATACCATAAAGTGTATACCCTCAATATTCATCATCTTTTTGAGGATAAATAATCGGGAAAAAGCCGTTGTCTTTTGAAACATCAATCTTTGGATCAAAATAATCAAATAAATTGTCTTTTGAATTAACAATAAATTTAAAGGCAGAATTTGTTCCATATGTTGATAGATCAGCATCATCTAAACCATTTAAATCAAATAATTGATACATTGATGCCATTTGACCACCGATATCAATATCATTAATAATTTCTAATCCGCTTGCTTTTTGAACGATTTTGTTTCATTCATATGTTGTATGATCATTTTTGACATCGTCAGATAAAATACCATCATTAGATGTGATAAAACAACGAGCACGTTTTGTATCTTTATCATAATAATTTGAAGTATTAATTTCAATACCATATCTATCTGTTCCTATCTCACTTGGCGATTTAACAATCACAGGCATAACCATTGAAATTAATTCAAACACAATTGCAATAGCAATAGTTGAAACCATAATAACTGGTTTATTGCCACGCATACTAATAAGGATTGCAATTGATCCAAAGAATAAACAAATTACTAAAGTTGCTGTAAATATAGACAATTCTAACGAACCTAATTTAGAAACATCAAACCCATTTGAATTTGTAATTGGATCATATTTACCAAAACATAAACAAAATAATGGAAGAATCATGTCAACAATCATGTTTAAAAAAACAAAAGTTAAATAAACTAAAAATTTAACATTAATAATTTTTCATCTAGCTATTGGTTTTGAAAAAATTACTAATTCCGTTCCATCTTCTCTCGGTTGATTGAAAATACAAACAGCAAGAATACTGCAATATATAGATAAGAATATCACAGTCATCAAATTAAAGTTAAACATTGTATTTGTTCACAAATACAAAGGACTAACATGCAATGGAGCAGAAATAATAAAGAAAATTAATGCAAAAAATAATCAAACCAATCCGTTAACTACTCACATTGATTTTTTATTAATTACATTTTTGATTAAATATCCGTAAAACTTTCCAAACATTATTTAACTTTTGCTTTTTCTAATTCTTCAGTATCAATTTTCATTGTATCCACAGAACCTTTTACAATTAGTTTTTCATAAACCTGTTCTAGTGACGGTAATGATCTTTCAAAAAGATCTAAGAATACTTTTTGCTTGATTGTAAATTGTTGAAAATCAACCATTTGCTGTTTGTCTTTAAAATAAACTTGAATAAATCCTTCATATTTATTTTCACTGAATTCAATCTTTTCTTGTTTTAAATATTTTTTAACAATTGAATCATTAGAAGTTTTAATTTTAAAAAACTCTTTTGCATATTCAGTAAGTAATTTTTCTTTAGTTCCTGAATAAACTATCTTTCCACCATCTAAAATAGTAGCAGAATCAAAATATTGATTTAATTCAGCTAAAACGTGGCTTGAAATAAATATTGCTTTGCCGTGCTTTTTTAAATCAATTAACGTTTCAAAGAATTCAAGTCTTGCTTTTGGATCTAAATTAGCAACAGGTTCATCCATAATAATAATTTCTGGATCATGAATTAAAGCTTGTGCTAATAAAATTTTCTTTTTTTGACCAGAAGAAAAAGTGTTCGGTGAACGATTTCTCAAATTTCACATGTTTAATTCTTTTAATTTTTTAGAAACTATTTTTTGAGCCTTTTTATGATTAATTCCTGAAAGCATAATCATTCATAACAAATATTCTTTCGAAGACATTTGTTCAGGGAATCTAGCATTTTCAGGAATATATCCAATTTTTAATTTTGCTTCTTCCTTGTCGTTTCTTATTCCATCGATAAGAACTGTTCCAGATCATTTAAAATAAGCTCCAATTAATGATTTTATTGTTGTAGTCTTACCTGCACCATTTGCTCCAATAAAAGCATGGAATTGTCCAGGATAAACATTAAATGATAAGTTATTAATTGCTGGAACTTTTTTACCAGAATAAGTCTTAGTTAAATTTTTAACATATAAAATAGGCTTATCTTTCATTTCGTTATAAGCTTGAATGTCTTCTTTTCTAAATTTCTTTTGAATGTATTTATCTAATATTTTCATAACTATTATTTAAAGTCAATTCTACTATATATTACATATGCTATAGCATAAGCAAAAACTGCAAAGAATGATCAGAATAAATATAAACCTAAAGTTGATATTTGATCAACTGATTCAAATGTGAATCCCATGTAGTTTGCAGTTAAGATTGTATCTTGATTAATAGAAATATTCCCTGTGTTTCCTCCTTTTCTTAAACTAAAATCCATTGGATCTAAATAAGTTTTGTTATCTACTTTATATGTTTTAGTTCCAGCGTATCCATTAATATCTTGGGCTAAACTAAAATTTTTAACAAGTGTTGCAATACCAATGTATTCTGGATCATAAAACATTTGGTTAGCAACTGGCGCTTGTTTTTCCTCTGGATCAGAAGGATCAGGACAAATATCAAACGGTAATACGAAAGCTCCAAAATGTTTTGTATTCAACGTTGTTTCATGTTCTTCAGAATAAGCATTTAAAATTGGATTTAAATATTTTTCTTGCATTTGTAAATATTTATTCATCAAGATGTAATATTTAAATTTTAAAGTTGTTTTCATTAATTGTTCATTACTTGTAATGTTTAATTGTTGCCATTGCCCACTATTTGTTTTAATTTTGCTCAAAAGAACAAAATGAATATATTGAGCCAAATCTTCAAATTGAATAGGTATATTATCTTTATCTATCAAAGTAAAACTTGGAGAAGAAAGAATAATAGATTTTTTGTCGTTTATGAATGTCGGATTTTCAACTCCGTCTATCACATTAATAAAAGGTTTTTCATCATTATGTATTTGAGAATAGATTAAACCGCTTGGTAAAGTGTATTCAGTAGTAGTTGAACCATATTTTGTAAATTCAATTCGGGAAGATGAATCGAGTAATGTATCAAAAAATAATTTTTCATTATTTGAAATCTTAATGTCTTTCGGATTCAAACCTACTCTACCCCGTGAATCTGGATATGTGATTACAAAAGAATAATTATCATTACCTTGCATAACAATTGACATGGCAGAAAAACTTGATACTTGGTTTGTTGATGAACCAACAGTTAATACAGGTTCATTAAAAAATGATGCCATCGTTTTCTGATCTGAAACATATGCCATTAATGCTAATGGATTTGATGCATTAGTTTCACTAATTCATGGCAATTTGTTTCAATCAACAAACATTAGTGGATACGTTACATTATTTGGATTAAATCTTTCTACTGCAAAATTACCTGTAATGTCATAATTTACATCCCTGTTTCATCCAAAACCTTTATTAGACACATCATAAACATTTTGTCTCAAACCAAATGCATTACCCATTTGATTGATTTGACTTGTGACATTAAAATAATTTGCAATTACATAATTAGAATCTGCAACTTTTTTATCATAATCTATTTTTGATTCAAGATATGGTTTAAGAGGGTTTTGTTCCATCATAATAGATTGGATCGCATTTGTTGCTGATGTTTCACTAACTATACTTGCATAATGCCCATAGGTTGAACCATCTGCATTTAAATAATTAACTGTCGTAATTTGAGTATCGCCATTATCTAAATATGCGTCTGTAGGAGTTTTAACTATATTAGCATATTTGATAACAACATAATAAATATTAGAAAAAGCGCATAATAAAATTGAAAATAAAATTACTCAAATTTTATTGAAATAAATTGAAACAATCATAGTGATTGCCCCAAAAATTATAAGAAAAATTAAAGTGACAAAAAAAATACTGCCAACCAATCCTGATTGTTGAGTAGATGGAACATCAAAACAATAAACAAATAGTCCTAACAACATTGCAGCTGTAGACATAATTAGACAAAAAGACAAATATACAGCAGCTTTTATTAATAGCATTTTTTCACGTGATATCGGTTTCGAAACTATTAATAATTCTGTTCCATCATCACGAAAATCTTTATAAATTGCTAATATAAGTAGCGAAGAAAAAATTGCAGATATATAAGATATAACTGATTGAACACTAATAACAGTTTGTGATCAAATTAAAAATGGAGTTTGGTGCATGATTGTTGGAACGATATACAAATACAACGCTAATGCAAATAGATAAAGTAAAAAAATTGCTCAGACAGATTTCTTTTTAAAAACATTGAGCATTAGGAATGGATAATATTTTCTAGCAATTCTTGCTTTATTAACCTTAGTTTTCATTTATAACACTAGCACAACGCTTACAAATATTTTCATCATGCATTTCCTCTTTTTTAAAGTAATTTCAACAACGTTGACATTTGATTAATCCCGAATTCTCAACTTTAACAGAAAATGATTCAGAATTAATGTACTCAACAATTGCAACATTCAAATATTTTTTCATAGTTTGAGCATCAAAAGGTATTTGTTTAGAAGATATCGTTACTTTAGCTTCGTTATTTTTGTTAATAGTTTTTTGAGCTCTAGCATTTTCTAATGCAGAGTAAATTTCTTTTTTAATACTTAAGAATTGTTCTCATTGATTTAAATTAATATTTGCTTTAAATTCAATTTGATCTATTCATTTTTCTAACATTACAGACTCTTTTTTATTTTCTATATTAAAGAAAGAATAAGCCTCTTCACATGTGTGAGGGATGATTGGTGTTAAACACAATAAATAAGCTTTTAATAAAGTATATAAAACAGTTTGGATTGCTCTTCTTCTATTGTCATCAACACGTTCACAATACAAAATATCTTTAATTACATCAAAATAAGAAGAAGACAAATCAATTACATGTAGGTTTATTGTTTTAACTACAGTTGAAAAATCAAAATCATCATATGCTTTGTTAATTTTTTCAAGGTTTTGTTCTAATGTGTATAAAACATATTTGTCATACTCATCAAAATTTGTTGATTTGTTTTTTGAATAGTCAAAATCAGAAATGTTAGACAAAACAAATTTAAATAAACTATTTCTAATTCTTCGATATATTTCTGCAGTTTGTGTAAGAATATTTTTTGAAATTCTTACATCTTCAGAATAATTAGACATGCCTACTCATAATCTCAAAACATCTGCTCCAAATTCATTACAAACTGCCATTGGATCAATTGTGTTACCTAATGATTTAGACATTTTTCTACCTTGATCATCTAAAGTAAAACCATGGCTTATTAATTGTTTATATGGTGCTTTGTTATCTAAAATAGTGGAGTTAATTATTGAAGAGTTAAATCAACCACGATATTGATCATTTCCTTCAAAATATAAATCTGCTGGATAATTTAAGTTTTTTGATTTAAGCAATGTAAATGAACTACCTGAATCAAATCAAACATCCATGATGTCTTTTTCTTTTGTATATTTTTGTTTATTTTCCAAATATTTTTTTGTAAGAAAATATTCAGCAGGTTTTTCAAACCAAATATCGGTACCTTCTTTGTTTATGATGTTAATAATATTTTGAATTAATTCAAAATCAAAAATAGGTTTTTTTTGTTCATCAAAAATAATAGGGATAGGAACGCCTCAAACCCTTTGACGACTAATACATCATTCTTTACGATTTTTAATCATACTTATTAGTTGATTTTTGTTTAATTCACTATTAAAATTGATTTCTTCTATTTCTTTAAGAATTTGTTCTTTTATCGGATCAATATTAACAAATCATTGTTTAGTAGCACGATAAATTACTGGTTTTTTAGTTCTTCAGTCAATTGCAACAGAGTGAATAATATTAGAAAATTTAAGAACAGCATTTAAAGCATATAAACGTTCAACAATTAAATCATTTGCTTTTTCATAGAAGATACCAACAAGTTGTTCATCATCAACTTCTTTTGTAAATTTACCAAATTCGTCAATTGGGCAGAACACAGAAATCCCATAAGCCTTGCATGCTAAATAATCTTCTGAACCAAATCCTGGAGCATTATGAACCAAACCAGTACCATTATCATTAGTTACATAATTTGCCAAAATAACAGGATTTATTTTTTCATATAAACAGTGTTTATATTTGATATTTTCTAATTGTTTTCCAGAAAATTCAGAAATAATTTTGTAGTCTTTCCAATTGAATTCATTTGCTAAAAATTCTAATCTTGATTTTGAAACTACATAGTTAACTTTGTTAACATTAACTTTTACATATTGAAAGTCAGAATGTACAGCAATTGCTAAATTTGAAGGGATTGTTCAAGGTGTTGTAGTTCAAATTACTAATTTATCGCCTTTACTAATTGTTGAATTACCTTCAACAACATCAAATGAAATATAAATGCTTGGAGCTTTAACATCTGCATATTCAATTTCAGCTTCAGCTAATGCTGTATGAGAAGATCAAGACCAATAAATTGGTTTTAAATCTTGATAAATCAAACCTTTATTAACAATAGTTAAAAATAATTCAAGTTGTCTAACTTCAAAATCTGTAGTTAATGTTAAATATTTTTCTTTTCAATCTGTTAATAAACCTAAACGTTTAAATTGTTCAAGTTGTCTATTAACATTATTAATAGCAAATTCACGACAATTTTTTCTTTTATCTACAACCGATAAATTCGGATCTTTATTTATGCCTTTTTTTAATAAAGCATGCTCAATTGGTAAACCATGAGTATCTCATCCTGGAATATATGGAGAGTAAAAACCTTTTAATGATTTTTGTCTTACTATGATATCTTTAATTGTTTTGTTTAAAGAATGACCAACATGAATATCACCATTTGCATATGGTGGGCCATCATGTAATATTCATTGCTTGTTGTTTTTGTTTTGATTAAGAAGTTTTTGATAAATGTTGTTGTCATCTCAAAATTTTTGAATTAAAGGTTCTTTTTTATTAAGGTTTGCCTTCATTTCAAAATTAGTTCTAAGAATATTAAGACTTTCTTTATAATTCATAAATAGTATTAAAAATTATAATCATAATATTAAATAATTAATATTAAAGTGTAGTTTATGCTAGCGAATAGAAAAAAAGATAATATTAAATTAGCAAAATTTAAATATATTGCATCTTTTTTTCTTATTTTTCCTTTTTTTAAACACTCAAAAAAAGAAGAATATTTGGCCGAAAAATTACGTACATTGGTTAATTACAAAAAAAGATTAATTAATTTGGTGGCTGAAAAACAAAAAATCTTAATGAAACTTTATTCAAATAACAAATCTTTAGAAATGGACAAAATAAATAGTCTTTTTGTTTCGTGTGCATATACGAAAATTACTGAAGAAAATTTTTGTAAAATCAATGGACAAATGGATCAAATCGGAAATTTAATTGTTTTTAAAAAATCCTTTGAAAAAATTAAAAATGAATATGCTCAAAAAATTTGACCATATAGTGATGAAATTAAACTAATTTCTCAATATTATTATTCTGTTATGGGAATGATTAAATATAAATATAAAAATTTTCCTTGGAAACATCTTTTAGAAATGAATAATTTCTCTAATTTTCAAATAACAATTTAATATGACATTTAATAAAGAAACTAGCATTGGTTTAATTAATAAAACTCTTTATTGTAAAGAGTTCTATGAAAAAATTCAAAAATTAAGAATTATTACTTCTGCGGTAATGATTGCTTGTATTTTTATTGCTTTAGGTTTATTAATTTCTTGCTCATTAATAACCCACGATACAGTTTGAACAATTCTAATTTCAGTAGCTTTTGGACTAGTTTGTTTTCAAATTATTTATTCATTATGTGCTGCGTTTTTTAATAGTAATAGGATTAAAAAATTTGTATTAGATAGATACAATAAATGAATTTTAAAATACTATTTAATTTGTTCTGATAATTTCTCTAATTTTTCTATGAGTGAAACTGAAAAACCAAATGAATTTTTATGTAGTGTCGGAAATGCACAATTTGTTTTGATAATTGAAAATAAATATATCCAAATTACAAAAGAAAATGATAAAAATCAAATAAAAATTAACAACGAAGAATTACATTTATTTCATCATAAAATTAATTTAAATGACACAAAAATGTTTTATGTAAAAAAAGATTTATATTTTGAGTGCAATAGAATTGTTTCAAACCTAGTTGCTACTTATATTGAGCAAGATATTAGATATATATTAGAAAAAACTTATGGAACTTATTAGCATTCCTATAATTGGTTGATGTAATGGTGTTAACCGCATTTTTAAAGAAGTAGAAAAAGCTGTAAAAAATGATCCAAAAACTAAATTTTATTGTTTCAAGGAATTAGTCCATAACAAAGCGTCTAATGGACTATTAAAAAAATACAAAGTTAAAGTTATTAAAGATTTATCTGTAATTAAAAACAAAGAAAATTCAGTTATTTTATTGCAAGCTCATGGTACCACTAAAGAATTTATTAATAAATTAGAAAATAAGAAAATTAAATACATCGATTTGACTTGTAAATTCATAAAATTTAATGAATCCAAACTACTTGAAAAACAAAAAAACGGATATAAAACTTATTTTATTGGTAACTCACTTCACCAAGAGACTATTGCAACATCTTCTAAATTTATAAAAACTAAAATCATTGATGTTTTTAGTTGAAAAAAAACTATATTCCCTAAAAATAAAAAGTGTTTTGTAACGAATCAAACAACATTAAATTCAGATAAAATAAATGAAGTTAAAAAATACTTTTCAAATAAAAACATTTATTTTAACAATGGTTGTTGTCCTGAAATATTATTAAGACAGAAAAACTTAAGAAACGTTATTAAGAGTATTGATTTATTACTAGTTATTGGTGACAAAAATTCTAATAATGCAATTGAACTAACAAACATTGCAAAGGAAAATAATAAAAAGTTCTATTTATTAAATTCTCCTAGACAAATTACCAAAAAAAAGCTTTTGAAATCTAATAAAATTGGGATTTGTACAAGTGCTTCAGCGCCTAAAACTTTATATGATCAAATTTATAAAAAATTAGTTAGCATAGCTAACTAAAATTTTTATTTTACCTTTAACTTTCAATTCCATTATACTCTTTCCAACAATTAAAAAAGAATCACCTTTTTTAATTTTTTGGTTGAAATTAACCAATTCACCTAATCCGTCAATTACTGTACATTGTAATCATTTTGCATTTTTATAAAAATAAGTTTTTTGAGAAGAATTATTAATCTTTTTTAAAGTAAAATTTTTAGTCCTAATAATTGTTTCCCTGTCTTTTACATATTTAGGAGTTTTAAACGGAGCTGAAATGTTATCTAACGATTCTTTAATATGTAGTTTTCTAGAAGGATCAACTTTTTGACGATCGTAATCATATAGTCTAAAAGTAACATCTGATGATTGTTGAAGTTCATATATTAATAATCCTGATTTAAGTGCATGAATTGTACCTGTTGGAACATAAATAAAATCACCTTGTTTAACTTTTTTATTTTTAAGTAATTTTTCTCATTCTCCTTTTTTAACTTGTGAAACAAGTTCTTTTTTTGTTTTAGCATTATGACCATAAATTATTGAACCATTCTTCTTAGCGCCCAATACATATCAACATTCATTTTTACCAAATTCATTAAAATATTCTTTAGCATATTTATCTTTTGGATGAACTTGAACACTTAAATCATCATTACAATCTAATAGTTTAACTAATAACGGGTATTCTTTTGTTTTTGGATTATTAAATAATTTTTTATCATTATTGTATAAATCGTATAAAGAAATTCCTTTATATTCACCGTTTGTAATAATAGAAGACTTTCCTTTGTAGCCACTAACTACTCACGCTTCACCTGTATGATTAGATGGTAGTTTAAATCCAAATTGTTTTAAATTATCAGATCCTCAAATTTTTTCACTAAAATATG
>CATEWF010000032.1 GCA_949527715.1 uncultured Mycoplasmatota bacterium
TGTGTCATTTCCCCATATTTACTCCAAAGTGGCGTAAAATAGGTTTTACAGTCTACTAAAAATATTAAAAAAATACCAACACCAAATGTGCTGGTATTAATTAATAAAATAATTAAAATTATTTATCCTGCAACTCAATATGTAAATTTAGTTGAGTCATTCTGACTTTTAAATCATTGTAAAAGATTTGTAGAACTATAAGAAGGTGAGTTAGTAACTTTAAACACACCATGATTATTTTGTGTATCTGGTAGTTCCGTAAATGTTGGAGTATGAAAAATATTAATTTTAGGACCAGTAGAAGGTAAATTGTCTCATATTATTTCTTTTAAATGCCTACAATATCAGAAAGATGCGGTACTTTCAAAACGTTTTAAACAACCTGGCAATTTTAAAGATTTAATCCCAGTACCTCCAAATGCTTTATTACCAATTGTTTCAAGTTTTGTACATCCAGAAAGGTCAACTTCCTCTAATGCACTACAATCTTCAAAAGCACTATTTGTAATGGTAACAACATTTTTAGGAAAAATAACACTTTTAATTTTGTTCTTGTTTTGAAAAGCATTATCAGTAATTTCGGACAGATTATCACACTTTGATAGATCGATGGATACTATTGTATTGGGAATAGAGTTTTTAGCGGTTGAAGATATTGAAGTAACATTTTCTGGCAAATATAACACCTTGTCATCACCAACATAATTTGGATCAATACCTTCAAATACGCCATCTTCTACAATAATTTTGTCATCTGGTATTGAATTAGCAATGTTTAATTCAAAATCAAGAGAATCACTAATAGTTGAAAGTATAGATGAAGTGGCTATTAAACTAAAAGTATATTTACCATCTGTAAGATTTTCATATTTAATAGTTCTAGATGACTCATCTAGAAATATTCGATTGTCATAATTGTTTCTTATTGTATAAATAGTATCTTGACTAGCATAAGATGGAGAAATTTGGGAGCTAAAAGTTCCTGGTATCACACCCTCTTTACCATCATGGGATGTATAAATTCTACTACTTTCATCTCCTTCTCAAATTAAATCAATTTGAGCTGGTTGTGCTTCGTTTGGCACAATAGTGAAAGTTTTTGTTGAAGAAAGTGAGCCATCAACTGTTGTAGCTCTAACAACAAAATCATATCTTTCTAACGAAGTAAATTTTTTATAAAGAATTTTGCCACGGTCATTACCACTATTCAATATTTTGACTTGGTCTTCAGTTTTTTGACTATTTATTGACCATTGTACATCTAGCTGTTGCTTGTCGTCTTTTGAAGTTGCTACTAATGGAAATTCCGATATTCCTTCTTTTCTCAAAAAAACTTCAATTTCTGTTTCGTCAGTTTGTCCGTAAGTTATGTTTATAGAGTCTTCAATTGGTGTTGGTTCTGGTGATGAACCACAAGATACTGACACTAAAAAAATAGGTGAAATTATTCCTGTTCCAAAAGTAATACTTACAATAGTTTTAATTAATTTTTTATTCATATTTTTGCTCTTTTTTTAAAAAAAATTTAATTTTAATTAGATTTTGTTTTTTATTTTTGTTTGCTCTTAACTACTTCTTCTACAACACTCTTAGGAGCTTGTGCATAGTGAGAGAATTGCATAATATAATTTCCACGACCTTGAGTAAATGAACGAAGATCTGTTGCATAACCAAACATGTTCTTAAGAGGAACTTTTGCTTTAATAATTTGAGCGTTTCCTCTTTGTTCAGTACCTTCAATGTTACCACGTCTAGAAGAAATATCTCCCATAGTATCACCAAAGTATTGATCAGGAACTGTAACATCAACAGACATAATAGGTTCTAGTAACACTAGACCACATTTTTTACTTGCTTCTTTTAAACACATACTTGCAGCAATTTTGAAAGCCATTTCTGATGAGTCAACTTCATGGTAAGAACCATCAAACAATACAGCTTTAACATCAATTAATGGATAACCAGCTAATGGACCAGATTTCATTGCTTCTTGAATACCAGCATCAATTGGCTTAATGTATTCACGAGGAACTTTACCACCAACAATATCATTAACGAATTCATAACCTTTATCTTTGTTAGGTTCAAATCTCATTACAACGTGACCATATTGACCACGACCACCAGATTGTTTAATGTATTTACCTTCAGCTTCACCAGCAATTGTGAAAGTTTCACGGTAAGAAACTTGTGGAGCACCTGAGTTAACTTGAACGTTGAATTCACGTCTCATACGGTCAATAATAATGTCTAAGTGTAATTCACCCATACCAGAAATAATTGTTTGACCAGTTTCTTCATCTGTATGAGTTTTGAAAGTTGGATCTTCTTCAGCTAATTTTGCTAAAGCAAGAGACATTTTTTCTTGATCAGCTTTTGTTTTTGGTTCAACAGCTAATGAAATAACTGGTTCAGCAAATTTCATTGATTCAAGTTTAATGTCTAATCCTTCTTCAGCTAATGTATCTCCTGTAGTTGTAGATTTTAAACCAACAACAGCACAAATATCACCAGCACGAATTTCGTCGATTTCATTTCTTGCGTTTGAGTGCATCTTAACTAAACGAGAAATTCTTTCCTTAACACCTTTATTTGTGTTCATTAAATAAGAACCTGATTTTAATACACCAGAGTAAACACGAACGAATGTTAAACGTCCAATAAATGGGTCAGTAGCAACTTTGAATGCCAAACCAACGAATTTAGCATCATCAGTAGACTCAACTTTAACTACATTATCAGAATCATCATGCGCTTCAACTGCTGGTACATCTAATGGAGAAGGTAAATAATCAACTACACAGTCAAGCATAGCTTTAACACCTTTGTTCTTGAATGATGAACCGCAGATTACTGGGAAGAATTCAGCGGATAACACACCCTTACGGATACATTTCTTAATTTCTTCAGCAGTTAATTCTTCACCACCTAAGTATTTTTCCATACAAGCATCATCAAAGTTAACAATTTCTTCTAACATTGTTGTACGGAATTGGTTAGCCTTGTCTAAGTATTCGGCAGGAATGTCTTCTACTTTGTAGTCTTCATGAGCTCCGCCATCATACATCATTGCCTTCATAGTTACTAAGTCAATGATTCCGGTGAAGTTGCTTTCAGCACCAATTGGGTATTGAATAGCAACACCATTAGCACCTAATCTTTCTTTTAAAGATCTAACTGACATTTCAAAATCAGCACCAATTTTATCCATTTTATTTACATAAACGATTCTTGGTACATGGTAAGTGTTTGCTTGTCTTCAAACAGTTTCAGTTTGAGGTTCAACACCATTTTGAGCATCTAATACTGTAACAGCACCATCTAATACTCTTAATGAACGTTCTACTTCAACTGTGAAGTCAACGTGTCCGGGAGTATCGATTAAGTTTAATTCATAACCTTTTCAAACTGCATAAGTTGCAGCAGAAGTAATAGTAATACCACGTTCTTTTTCTTGTTCCATTCAGTCCATGGTAGCTCCACCATCATGAACTTCACCAATTTTGTGAGTTTTACCTGTGTGGAATAATACACGTTCAGATGTAGTTGTTTTACCAGCATCAATGTGTGCCATAATACCGAAGTTACGGTATTTTTCCATTGGGAATTGTCTAGCCATAATAATTTCCTTTTCCTTCCTATATTAGAAACGTAAGTGAGCGAATGCTTTGTTAGCTTCAGCCATCTTATGTGTATCTTCTTTTTTCTTAACAGAAGCACCAGTGTTGTTTGATGCATCGATAATTTCGTTAGCCAAACGATCTAACATAGTTTTTTCGTTACGGTTACGAGAATATAAAACTAATCATCTTAAACCTAAAGTAATTTTACGTTCAGGGTTAACTTCAGTTGGTACTTGGTAGTTAGAACCAGCAACACGTCTCACTTTTAATTCAAGAGCAGGCATGATGTTTTCAAGAGCTTTATTGAAAACTTCAATTGCAGGTTTTTTTGTTTTTTGTTCTACTTTCTCAAAAGCACCATATAAAGTGTTTTGTGCTAAACCACGTTTACCATCTAGCATAATCATGTTAATTGCTTTAGCAACAATTTTTGAATTGTAAACTGGATCAGGTAGAATATCTCTTTTCTTTGCAGAATTCTTTCTCATTGTGTTTCTCCTTTATATATTACTTAGAATCTTTCTTTTGCTTTTTAGCACCATAAGCAGAACGTTGTTGGTTTCTTTTAGCTACACCTTGCGTATCTAAAACACCACGAACAATGTGGTAACGAACACCAGGTAAGTCTTTTACACGACCACCACGGATCAACACGATACTGTGTTCTTGAAGGTTGTGGCCTTCACCACCAATATAAGCTAATACTTCTTGCTTATTTGTTAATTTAACCTTAGCGTATTTTCTTAACGCAGAGTTAGGTTTCTTTGGTGTCATTGTACCAACTCTGGTACATACCCCTCTCTTTAATGGAGATGGTTTATACTTTTCAGTATTTTTGATAGTATTGAAAGTACTCAAAAGCGCAGGAGATTTACTCTTCTTAGTTTTTGATTTTCTTTCTTTACGAATTAATTGTGATATTGTTGGCATATTTCCTTTCTATTCTTTTTGACAACTACTATGTGTGTATCATTATACATAAAATGAAAGTAAATCCACAATAATTTTTATTTTTTTCCCAATAAATAGTATTATTAACTTATTAATAATAAGTTTATGTTATTAACTAAAGATTTTAAATATCAAGAAATATTTATTCCTTGTATAAACAAAAAGAACAAGAACAATATTCTATTTATATATGATATCCTTTCTAGTTATAGATATCAGAAAATTGGTGAGCAATTATCTAGAAATTTTAATTTTTATGCCTTTAATGTATTTTTTGATGCTGATTACCACATAACATTATCCAAACCAAACATTGCTAAATGATGCGAATATATTGCAACTTATATAAAATCACATAAATTAGACTTATCTAAAACAATAATTATCAGTCAATATTATTCGTGTGCTTTGATGCCAACATTAAATAAGATACTTAATGGTAAAATTAAGAAAATAATTTATGTATCACCATTTGTTAAATTTTCTTTAAGAACAAAGAAGATGTTGTTAAATATTTTAAGAAAAGATTCACAAGGTGCATCTATTTTATACAACGATATAGATCAATTAAAAAATGATGTTAATTGGATTCAAACTAGCAGATTGGAAAATATTGTTTCTCAAGCAAATTTTAGAGATCTAAAAAGAATTATTAATTACTTCCATAAATTTTTTGTGAGAATTCAAATTAAGAATCAACAAAAGCACCTTGATTATAAATTAGGTTTATTTTTAGGTGAGAAAGATCAACTAGTTAATTTTAGAAAAATTCAGAAAATTTTTAGTGGAACAAAAACAATAAGACTTTATCCTTTTTTTAATTCAAAACTTTGTTGTTTTGAAGAAGAAGAGTACAAGTTTACAGATTGTGTTATTGATTTTTTTGAACGCGTTTAAGATCTAATTTTTCTGTAATTTTGTAATTAAATATAGAACCAATAGATAAATTGTCTTTAGTTATCTTTAAATTTAGATATGAGAACAAATCAGTAGATTTATTTGTTGCTTTGGTTTTTCAATATTTAAATTTAAATGTTTGTGGAGTTTGTATTTGGTATTTTTCTTTTCTGTCAATGTATTTGTTTTTAGATAAATCAAATAATGAGTCATTCATTTTAATAGCAGCTGTGCTATATCCTTTTTTAATAGCAACATTTATTGAATCTAGAAGAATTTCATTAGTTAGGTTTATTCTTGCACAATCGTGAGTAACTATTAAATCATTTGTATTTAATTTGTTTTCTTTTTGAATAAAACTAATTGATTTTTTAAGACTTTCTTGTCTTCCTTTGATATCTCCAGGCATTAATTTAACTTGATCATTATGAAAATATTTTTCAATAATTTTTTCATATTTAGAAATATAGCCAGGATGACATGCAACATACACTTTAGTGATTTTTTTAGAATTAATAAATACTTTTAGTGAATGAACAAATATTGGCTTGTTTTTTATTTTAATCAAAGCTTTAGGGCAATTCAACCCCATTCTTGTTCCTAACCCTGCAGCCAATACTAATCCGTAAATCATTATTTGTTTTGTAATTTAGTAACTGCTATCAAGTTTCTTAATAAAATTGTGATAGTCATTGGACCAACACCACCAGGAACTGGAGTGATCATTGAAGCGATTTCTTTTACATCTTCAAAATCAACGTCACCACAAAGTTTGTTGTTTTCATCACGGTTGATACCAACGTCAATAACAATTGCACCATCTTTTACATATTCATGATTAATCATTTTTGCTTTACCAACAGCAGCAACTAATATGTCTGCTTGTTTGCAAACTTCTTTTAAATTAGCTGTTCTTGAATGGCAAACAGTAACTGTAGCATCCTCAAGCAATAATAATGCAGCTAAAGGTTTACCTACAATATTACTTCTTCCAACTATAACAGCATTTTTTCCAGAAATATTAACGCCAGAACGTTTAATTAATTCAATAACACCAAATGGTGTACATGGTTTTAAATAAATTTCTGATTTTCTAGCAGTTCATAGTTTACCAACGTTAGTTAAACTAAAACAATCAACATCTTTATCTTCATCAATTGCTTCAATTACTTCTTTTTCACTAATGTGTTTTGGAATTGGTAATTGAACCAAAATACCATTTACAGATTTATCTGCATTTAATTTTTTTATCTCATTAATTAATTCTTCTTGAGAAATGGTTTCAGGGAATTTATCAACAGTAGTATTAACTCCAACTGTTTCACTTAATCTAACCTTATTTCTTACATAAACATTACTTGCTTGGTTGTCACCAACTTGAATAATTTTTAAACAAGGAGTAATGTTTTTTGTTTTTAATTCTTCAATTTCTTTTTTAAGTTCTTCACAAATTTGTGATGATATTAATTTACCGTCAATAATTTTCATAAGTTTTTAATTAATGTTATTATATTTATAATAACTTTAATTTAATATGTATTTAATTGGGCAAGGCATTGATCAACACAAATTAGTGAAAAAAACTAATTCTACTATTGTGTTGGGTGGTGTAAAAAATAAATCAAATTACAAGGTAGTAGCTCATTCTGATGGAGATGTAGTTTTACATTCTCTATCAAATGCCATTTTAGGATGCATTCAAGGTGGAGATATTGGAGAATACTTTAAAGATACAGATCCTAAAAACAAAAACTTAGATTCATCTAAAATACTTAAATTTTGTTTAAAAAAACTTAATAAAGCAAAGATAGTTAATGTTGATTTAACTATTCAATGCCAGAATATTATTCTTAAAGATTTAAAGAAACAAATTAAACAAAATTTGATTGAATTATTGAATTGTAAAAAAGTAAATGTAAAAGCAACAAGATTTGAACAAAAATCAGATCTTATTGCTTGTCATTCAATAGTTCTTATAAATAAGTAATTTAATAATATAATGTGATCGCTTATGATAATCATTGGCGATAGCTTAATTGAACTTAAAAAAATCAAAAGCAAAAGCGTTGATTTCATTTTCTCTGATCCTCCATATTTCTTAAGTAATAATGGAATTTCTTGCCAAGGTGGTAAGATGGTTTCAGTAAACAAAGGAGATTGAGACCGAGGGGGGGGGGTTTAATAATAATGTTAAATTCCATAGATCTTGGATTAAACAATGTAAAAGAATTTTAAAACCAAACGGTTCAATTGCAATAAGTGGAACATACCATTCTATATATCAATGTGGTTTTTTATTGCAAAAATATGGGTTTAAAATCATTAATGATATTTGTTGGTTTAAACCAAATGGTGCTCCATGTCTAGCTTGTAAAAATTTTACAGCAAGTCACGAAACAATAATTTGAGCATGTAAATCAAACAAATCTAAACACACATTCAATTATGAAATAATGAAAAATTGAGATGTGTCTAAAGATTTGATAAATCATCAAGGAAAACAAATGAGAAGTGTTTGAGCCATTTCCCTTACGCCTCAAAAAGAAAAAACCTTTGGTAAGCATCCTACACAAAAACCGGTAGAGCTATTAAAGAGATTCGTTTCAGCAGCAACAAAAGAAGGAGACACTGTGTTAGATCCCTTTATGGGAAGCGGTACCACAGGTTTAGTATGTAAACAATTAAATAGAAAATTTATCGGTATTGAATTAGAAAAAAAATTTGTCAAAATAGCAAAGTCAAGAATAGGAGAAGACAATGCCTAGAAACTTTGACAAGTGGTTAAAAACTTTTACAAAAACAGTAAGAACTAGTTCTTACTGAGTTGATTGAAATAAAGTTTTAAAGAATGTTCAAAAATATAAAGATGAATTAAACATTTTGAACGGATTAATTGGAGAAAAAGATATTGAGGATGAATTTAGAAGAATTGTAAATAAATTCCCAAATGTAATTGAATGTATACCGATTTTGGTAGCGATTAGATCAACTGAAGTTGAACTTTCATCAGGAATTATAAAATTTAATGCAAAACAACATAGCATTGATGAAGTTTGTACATTTATGAATGAATCTGGATTATTTGATATATTAAAAAATAAAAATATTAAGAATTTAATTGACTACTTAACAGGCGTAGAAGTTGGATTAGATTCAAATGCTCGCAAAAATAGAACTGGAAAAATTATGGAAGATAAAGTTGAGCAATTTTTAGTTGAATCAAAAATTAAATATCACAAAGAAATGACATCAAAGGATCTAGAAAAAGAATATGGTATTAACTTGTCTCCAATAACTAAATCATGTTCAATTAAACGTTTCGATTTTGTTTTTAAAATAGACAATATTGTTTATGGGTTAGAAGTAAATTTTTATGGATCGGGTGGTTCAAAATTAAACGAAACAGCGAGAAGTTATTTAGAAATAGCAGAGCAAGCTAAAAAAATTAAAAACTTTAGATTTATGTGAATTACTGATGGTTGTGGATGAGAAACAGCAAAAAACAATTTAAGACAAACATTCGAAGTTTTAGATGATATGTATAACATCAACAATTTAAAGAACGACCTTTTTAAAAAGCTTTCTAACTGAACAAAAAATATTTATGATGAAATAGACGTCTTAGCTGATGAAGATATAGTTTTGCAATACAAACACTAATTTTTAATAGTTCTTATAAATAGTTAATTAAATATATAATTTTAATATTTATTAAACTATGCAAAAACTAGATAAAAGAATAGAAAAAGTTCTATTCACAAAACAACAAATAGATGCTGCTATTAAAAAAGCAGGAAAATGAATTGATAAAAACTATAAAGGTAAAAAACCTTTATTGGTTGGTATTTTAAAAGGTGTTGTACCTTTCTTTGGTCATTTAGTAGTAAATATCAAAACTGATCTTACAATTGACTTTATGGTATTTTCTAGTTACCACGGTAATGTTAAAGCTACAACTGAACCAAAAATTGTAATGGATTTAAAAAACGACATTAAAGGTAAAGACGTAATCATAGTTGAAGACATAGTCGATACAGGCAAAACATTATTTGCTGTAACGAAAATGTTAAAAAAGAGAAAACCAAGAAGTCTTAAAGTTGTTACTTTATTAGATAAGAAAGATTCAAGAACAGTTAATTTCAAACCAGATTACAACTGTTTTGTTGTTCCAAATTATTATATTGTAGGATTTGGATTTGATTATGATGAAACTTTACGTAATCTTCCTTATATAGCAATATTAAAGAAAGAAATATATAATAAAAACCTATCAACTCTAAAAGGAGCTAAAAAATGTTAAATAAAAAAATAAACAAATTTGCAGCTAATCAAGATGTTCAAAACACTTCTTCTGCAAATCAATCAAAACCTCAAAAAGAAAGACCTTCTACATATGATGTAGATGATAGAAAAGGTAAAGCAAAAACTGTTGGTAAATGAATTATTACTTTAATCTTTATCGGTCTATTGGTTTTTTTGTTTTGATACGCATGTGCTCCTAAATCTCAAAAGGTAAGTGTACAGAATGTTACAACTTCGACTATAGATGAAAAAACTAAGGTTACACTAACAACTCCTGGTGGAACAGAAGTAACTTTCAACACTGATATTGAAGGGTGATCTGAATATTATTTAAATACAGGAAGTTCTATTGTATATACAATGTATGCAAAATCAGATAAGTATGGAACAATTAATTTTAGAGTTCAAGAATGAGATGAAGTAAAAGATGGTAATGTCACATCAATTTACAAAATTGGTTCTTGTCCAACTGAATTTAGCACAGAAACAGACCCCTTTGTTATTTGGTTACATAATGCTACAACCAATAAAGCTACAATTCCAAACAACCAAACTTCTTGAAGTTACATTTTAATAAACTTATTGCCTACTTTAATCCTTGTAGGATTAATGATTTGAATGTATAAACGTATGGCTAAACTTCAAGGTGGAGCTATGGGTGGAGAAGACTCAATTTTTGGTA
>CATEWF010000033.1 GCA_949527715.1 uncultured Mycoplasmatota bacterium
GAACTAGCAAAAGTATCAATTGAATAGTTTGTATCTAATCACTTTTTAAATCACAAATTAACAGATTTTAACAATAAAGAATTCTTTTTATTCAAAGAAGTTACTTTATTTAAAAAAGAATTAAATTTTACGGGATTTCATTTATTAATTTCTTTTCTTACAATATTTCTTTCATACATGTTTGTAAGATTTGTTTCATCTATACCAAACGGAATGCTTTTAGATAAACAATAATTCTCAAGTTCTTTTTTTCTTTTGTTTAATAATGGCCTTGAAATAAGTAAATTTTTATACTTAGATTTTTTAGGTATTCCATAAAATAAACATTTTGTATTTCTTTTAAACTGCATATAAGCAGTTTCAACAAAATCATCCAAATTATGAGCAATTAGTATTTGATTAATTTTTATTTTTTTCGAAATGTTAGAAAAAAAATCATACCTAATCAATCTAGCTATGGTTTGAAAATTATTAGATTTTGTTTTTTGATAATCCAATTTAGTTGCCTTCTTAACAAATAATTTGATTTTGTTTTTTTTACAATAATCTTCAACAATTTTCTGATCTCTAACAGCAGATTCTCTTTTATTGTAGTTTACATGACAAACAGCATAAATATATTTCTTATATTTATGTAATAAGGCCATTGAATCTGGTCCTCCAGAGACAGCAGCTAAATATTTTTTCATAAATTACATTTTTTTAGCTTGTGGACATTTAGACAATCCAGGCATTCTAAAGATACTTCCAGTTAATAGAATAATAAATTTAGCTCCATTAGCCAAAATAATATCTTTTACATGAATGTTAAAAGGCTTATCAATTACAGAAATATTTGCATCATCTGTAAGACTTGCAGGAGTTTTAGCCATGCAAATGTAATATCCTTTCAACTTAGAGAATTCTTTTAACTTTGTTTTAGCTAAATCTGAATAAATAACTCCTTTAGCTCCATAACATTTAGTCACGATTTTCTTAACTTTAGTTTCTAATGAATCATTTAGTTCATAAATTCTTTTTGCAGAAGATTTTTTAGCACAAAGTTTTACAACTTTCTTTGCTAAATCAATAGTTCCTTTTGAACCGTCAGCAAAGTTTGTACATAATGAGAAAGGAATTTTTTGTTCTGTTAAGAATTTTTGAATTAATTTAATTTCCTTTGGAGAATCGGTATAGAATTTGTTGATTCCAACAACAAAAGGAACATTAAAATTTTTAATGTTATTAATATGTCTTTGTAAATTATCAAAACCCTTTTTTAGTGAAGATAAATCTTCTTTTGATAAATCAGTTGCACCACCATGCATTTTTAAAGATCTTAAACTTGTTACTAAAACAATTGCATTAGGAAACTTTCCTAATTCATTAGTAACGATATCCATGAATTTTTCAGCACCCAATTCACTGGCGAATCCAGCTTCAGTTACAGTATAGTCTCCTATATTTAGTGCTGTATTTGTTGTGATAATAGTATTGCAACCGTGCGCAATATTTGCAAAAGGACCACCATGAACTAATGCAAGGTTACCTTCTAATGATTGAACAGCATTTGGATAGAATGCAGTATTTAAAATTTTTAATATTGCATTTGTAATACCTAAATCTTTAACATATACGGGTTTATTCTTTTTAGAATAAGCAACAATAATGTTGTCAATTTTGTTTCTTAATTCAGTTAAATTCTTAGATAAACAGAATATAGCCATTAATTCAGATGCGGCTGTAATATCAAAACCTGTTTTATATGAAATATTTTTATTTGGATCAATATTAACTGTAATATTTCTTAATCCACGATCATTCATATCAACAACACGTTTTCAAATAATTTTGTTAACGTCGATGTTTAATGGAGAGTTTCAATAAACTTCATTATCAACACAAGCAGCAATTAAATTGTTTGCTGCAGTTATTGCGTGCATATCTCCTGTAAAATGAAAATCAATTTCATCTTTAGGAATTACTTGTGATTTGCCACCACCATTTGCGCCACCTTTAGCACCGAACACAGGCCCCATAGACGGTTCTCTAATTGCAACAATACTAGATTTACCAATTTTGTTTAATCCATCATTTAAACCAATAGATACTGTTGTTTTGCCTTCACCTGCTGGTGTAGGACTAGTTGCAGTAACTAAAATTAATTTACTAGATTTTTTTGGTGTTTTAAAAATAGGTTTAATCTTTGCTACATATTCACCATAATTGATACAACCACTAGTAGGAACGTTGTATTTTTTTAGAATTTTATTAATATTTCTCATAACTTATTTAATTATATTAAATAAGTAAGATAAAAAATAAAAACCCCACTTATTGTGAGGTTTATTAAGTTAAATGGTGCTGAATCCGAGAATCGAACTCGGGGCGAGTGATTACCATTCACTTATTTTACCACTAAACTAATTCAGCTAGAATTACTTGGTGGTGTCAGAAGAATCACCATACAATTCATCTAAATAATTGTTCATGTCATCAATATTATTTGAAGAAATCGTTTTAGCACCAACAGGTTTACCGTCTTTTCAAAATATAAAATAAGGTGCATTAGAAACACAAGATGTAGATGAATCAACTAATATTCCTCATGTATCAGAACTTGAAAGATCACTTAAGAATTTTGAATCAAAATCAGGGAATAGTGTAGAGATTTGAGTTACATAATATCTAAATAATTTAGCTCCGTCATCATTTCTTATTCATTCATTTTTTTTGCAAGAAAGTCCATATGGAACTTTTTCATCTTTATGATTTTTATGATAGTAGTCATATTGTTCTTCTGTTCATTTTGCATATGGAGATATCACAGGTTTATCATTACCACCCTTTCATAAATCCATTAGTGAAACAAAACCAACACCATTTGATATTTTTGTTATTTTTGAACTACTCTTTGAATACTGCCAAGCATTCATTAAAGGAGACGAACTATTAATGTAATCATTAGAAATATCATAAGAACTTACAGCGTAAGAACCAAAAAGTCAATTATAAGAATCAGATGTAGGACCATTAGTAACTGTAGGAGTACCTAACATAATAGCATAATTTCCATTATGGAATTTCTTAGTTCCATAAAGTAATTTTTTTAACGAAACATTTGGCGAATTCATGTCATTTCAAGTTCAGTTTTTATTAGAATCACTTGATATTTTGTCAAAATCAAGGTATTTCAAATAGTATTCTGTACTTGGTGCGCACGAAGAAAGAGTTGTAGCTATTGGCATTGCTACTGCTCCCATTAATAATATTGGTAAAATCTTAAAGATTTTTTTCATAATTAGTTCTACTATTATAATGTTTATATTGATTTCTATATAAATATTTTTATATGGCAAAAAACCATTTTATAGTTCTAAATACTCCTGAATATAGAGTTTCTAGTAAACGTAAGGTTTTACCAACTTTACAAAAAAGAAACTTTAAATTGGATACTAAACACTTAATGATAGGTAATGGTTTAACATATTATGTTAAGACTTATGGTTGTCAGTCAAACATAAAAGATTCAGAGAACATATCTGGAATATTAAATAAATTGGGTTTTAAAGAGCAAAAAGACATTTTAAAAGCAGATTTAATTATTCTTAATACATGTGCTATTAGAGAAAATGCAGAAAAAAAAGTTTTTGGAGAAATAGGGTTTTTAAGCAAATTAAAAAAAACTAATCCTAAATTTGTTTTTGGAATTTGTGGCTGTATGAGCCAAGAAGAACATGTAATTCAAAAAATTATGAAATCAAATAACAATATTGATTTTGTTTTTGGAGTTCATAACATTCATGAACTGCCTTCTATCATTTATGATGTAATTAAAAATAAAAAGCGAATCATAAATGTCTTATCAAACCCAAAAAGTATGTATGAATCTATACCATCATCAATTGGTTCAAAAGTAAAAGCTTTTGTTAACATCATGCAAGGTTGTGATAATTTTTGTACATATTGTATTGTTCCATATGTAAGAGGACAAATGCACAGTCGTTCAAAGCAAGATATTCTTAATGAAATTAAGAAACTTATTAAAGAAGGTTATAAAGAAGTCACTCTTTTAGGTCAAAATGTTAATTCATATGGTATCGATTTTAAAGGCAAGTCTTATAAGTTTTGAAATTTGTTAGAAGATGTTGCAAAAACAAAAATTCCCAGAGTTAGATTCGTAACTTCTAACCCATGAAATTTTGATTTAAAAATAGTTGACGTAATGAAAAAATATCCAAACATTATGCCTTACATTCATTTACCTGTACAATCTGGTGATGAAGAAATATTAAAAAGAATGAATCGAAAGGTTTTGGTTAGAGATTATTTAAAGAAAATTCAATATATAAGAAAAAATATCAAAGATAGTGCAATATCTACTGATCTAATCGTTGGTTTTCCAAATGAGTCTGAAAAAGCTTTTAATAATACATTGAAACTTTATAAACAAGTAAAATTCGATAATGCATATACATTTATTTATTCTCGAAGAGAAGGTACACCAGCAGCTAAAATGCAAGATAAAATTTCTCTAGAAACAAAGCAAAAACGTTTGCAAAAATTGAATGAGTTAGTTAAGAAATACAGTAAAGAAAATAACGAAAAATATGTAGGCAAAATACTTGAAGTATTGGTTGAAGGAAAATCAAAAACTAATGTAAATACTTTTACAGGGTATTCACCTAATTGAAAAGTTGTTAATTTTACAGGTAAATGCAAAATTGGAGATATTGTTAAAGTAAAAATCTCTTCTGCATCTAGATTTTCCTTAAATGGTTTATTAGTAATCTAATGCTTTTTCAGCAATAGACATTTTTTGTATTTTTGTAGGGACAAAGAATGTCATAAATTTGTCGTTAATTTTTGCTTTAATTTTTGTGAAGCCAAGTCTTTTATTTACGTATCAACTACAATATATTGTCATTAAAATAGATGAAATACTTGCACTAATAACATATGTTGGTATTAGTATTCAAATGTTATCTGATGCAACACATATTAATCTTAAGATAAACAATGTAGGATAGTAAACTATTACATCTTGTAAGATTGAAGCAATATTTGCTCTTAATATATTGTTTGTTCCTTGGAACAATAAAATACCTGATACTTGGAAAGAAAAAGTAGGAAGAAGTAATAAATCAATAACTAGATAAATGTATGCATCATGCATCATTGATTTATTAATTTCAAATAATTGTAATACTTGTATTCTGATTCCTGAAATAAAACCAAAACAAATCAATGCAAAAGTAAAAGAAATAAAAATAGTGTATCAATATGTTTTTTTAATTCTTTTAAAATTACAAATTGCATAATTATACGAATTGATTGGTCTGCTTCCATCTACTATTCCTCACATTGTAGCAAATAGTAAATTCATTATTGGTAGTACTCCTGCAGATATTGTCATAAAATATTCACCGCCACCAGCAACATTGATATCAATACATGTTTGTGACAATATTGGTAAATATACCATCATAGCAATTGAGTAAGTAAAATCAGTTAAAAATCCAGAAAGCCCTAACAAATTAATAGGTGCATACAATTTAAAGTTTAGTTTAACATTGTTAAATAAAGATAAAGTTCTAAAATGAATTCATGTAAATTTTTTCTTTTTGTTTAAGTAATAAATGTAACACAATAAAGCAGTTAAATTAATTACTCATCCAGAAAAAGTGGCAATACCACCAGATTGCATTCCTCTCTTTGCATATCAAATTAATAAGAAATCTAATAATACATTTACTATATTTGCAGCAATAGAAATAAGAGTAGGGAAAAGAAGTCTACCCTCTGCTCTTATTAATACTGAAAATAAATTAATTAAACAAGGAAGAACCGGACCTAATGATAAAATGAAAATGAAATCATGAGCATATTTAATTTGTGTTGTATGCACAGTGTGATAATATTCATTTAACTTATTAACAATATCACCTTCACCTTTAACAACAACTTCTTTGCCTGCCATAGAAGTCAATATTTGAGTACAGAAAACACCAAATATAAAAGTCATTAATAATCCAATAGTGGTTGTTGTTCAAAAACCCATTTTATAAGATTCATATCCTTTTTCTCTATTGTTTTTACCAATAGCCTGAGTAAAAATGATTCCTGTACCAGTAGAAATAAAGAAAGGCATACATAATAAAACCAAAGATATAGGTGATGAAATAGTTATTGCTGTTTTGATTACTTCACCAGGACCATAAAAAATTAATGAGGGATCAACTTGTTTAATTCATGATTTGATAGTTTCTTCTGAATAACCAAATATATTTTCACATGTATGTACTCCATCATGAGGGACAAGACGAGCTATTAATATTTGGTCTACAAACCAATAAATACCCATCATTAACGAAATTAATAATCCGGGGATAATAATTTTTATTAGAGCTTTCAATAAAGGAGTTTTTACATACAACTCATAGGCTCTTTTGTTTTCGACAAATCTTTTTTCCATTATTTGAATCTATTTTTTTTAGTACGTTTAATGTTTGAAGATAAAAGTCTTTGTTTTACTTGACTTTCAATGTATTCGTGTTTTTTCTTTTGCTTAATTTTATTAATTTGTTGTTTAATTTTCTTCTTATAACCTGGTTTAATCTTTTTAGAGTTAACACGAATTATTTTTTGAATTTCTGCATTAGTTTTAGAATCAAACCTTGGTTTTGATTTAATTCTTAGACGAAGATTCTTATTTATTAATTCAGAATTTTTATTTATTAATAAGAAGTTTCAATTGATATCTTTTTTTGATAAACGGTTAATTTGCTGATCGTAATTTTTGTTGTAAATTACAAACGATGTACCACTTGTATTGTTTCTACCACATCTACCAACACGGTGGATATACCAAACATCATCTTTTGGCATGGAATACGAAATTACAACATCAGCTCCCGTAATGTCTAAACCACGTGAAACTAAGTCAGTAGCAATCAGGTATTGGTATTTATTGTTATTTACATCTCTAAAGATTTTTTTTCTTTCATTGATTGAAAGATCTTTATGAATCATTCCAACATTTAAGCCATTATTAATGAACATTTCATAAATTTTATTAACTTCATTTTTTGTATCACAAAAAACAATACAAAAATATGGATTGATAGCTTTAGTTAGTTTTAATAGAGTTCCATCAAAATCGTCGAAATTAGAAGAATAAACAACATTATGCTTAATGTTTGGATTTAATCAAATAGATTTTGAATTTAAAATGATTTTGGTGTTCTTTAAATATTTTTTTAATTTGTTAGATAGTGATTCGTGAAGTGTTGCAGAGCAGGCAATTTTAATTAATTTATTTGAATCAATTTTTTTAAATATTTCATCAATGTTGTTGGTGAAACCTAAATCAAACAGCATATCCGCTTCATCTAAAACAAAATATTTAATATTTTGAGATAGCTGTTTTTTATTAACTAATTCAAATGTTTTTACAGGTGTACTAACAACAACGTGTGGTAAATGATTTTGGTTTAGATTATTATTTTTTAGTTCAACTAAATTACATGTTTTTAAAAGTGGATTATATTTTTTAAAATCATTTAATTTTGAAGCAACTTGTCTAGTTAATTCTTTTGTTGGTAAAACAATCAAAGCTTGAACTTCATTTTTAGAGCAATCAATTCCATTTAATAGCGGCACTAAATAACAATAAGTTTTACCTGAACCCGTTTGTGATGAAATAATCAATGAATTATTTCTTAAAACTAACGGGATTGATTTTTCTTGAATATCAGTTAGTTTACTAATTTTTAATCCATTTAATGTTTCGGTTATTCATTTTTTTAAATTTAACTCTTTGAATTGCATACTATAAAATGATATTTAATATTTTGTTTGAAACATATATTATCTTTTTGATTTCTCTTCCGTTTATAAAAGACTTAACTTTTTCTCTTGATGTAGCCAGTGCAATTATTGTGTCTTTGTTGTCACCAACATTTATTTCCATTACGTCACGAAGTTTACCATTCTCTTGAATTGGAATACTAATTGTAGATTTAACTAATTCTTTTTCATTGTATGTAGGTCATGGTGCTTTAAAAATTGATTTGTCATTAAACTTAGATCATAGTTCTTCAGAAATGTGTGGTGCATAGCACGAAAGAACAACTAAGAAATTAGTTAAATATTCTTGTGGAATGGATTTATTTTTATAACATTCATTAATGAATATCATCATTTCAGAAATACCAACATTAAAATTTTGTTTTTCAATACAAGCGGTTACTTTTTTAATAAAGTTGTTGTATGTAAACACTAAATCTTTGCTTGCATCTTTAATCGCAACGTTGTTAATTTTTTCTTCATCAAACAAACGATATACTCTATCTAATCATTTTCTAATACCGTTCAATCCATTATCAGTTCATGGGAGAGAAGCTGTTAAAGGCCCCATAAACATTTCATACATTCTTAAAGAATCTGCACCGTGAGTTCTAACGATATCATCAGGATTAATTACATTACCTCTAGATTTAGACATCTTTTCACCGTTTTCACCAAGAATCATTCCTTGGTTAATAATTTTTTGGAATGGCTCTTTAGTAGGAACAACACCAATGTCATATAAGAATCTGTGTCAGAATCTTGCATAAAGCAAGTGAAGAACTGCATGTTCTTGGCCACCGATATATAAATCTACTGGTAATCAATTTTTAAAAATTTCATATGCTTCTTTAGAATTTAAATCAACATAAGATCCATTAGATTTTTTTAATAGATAACCTAAATAGTATCAGCAAGAACCAGCTCATTGAGGCATTGTGTTAGATTCTCTAATATATTCTTTACCATCAATATTTACATGCATTCACTTTGTATCGTTAACAAGTGGAGATTCTCCTGTGTGAGAAAGTTTAATGTTTTCAATATGAGGAAGAAGTACTGGTAATTCTTTAATAAGAACTGGTTTATTGTTTTTGTCAAACATTATTGGGAATGGCTCTCCTCAATATCTTTGACGACTAAACAATCAATCTTTTAGTTTATAAGTTGTGTGCGGATATCCTAATTTATTTTTTTCTAGATAATCTAATACAAGTTTTGATGCTTCTAAAGTTGATTTACCATTTATGAAATCTGAATGGATGTGTTTACCGTCTTTTATATATGGACCATCTTGTTCACACTCAATTACATAAGTAATAGGTAGTTTGAATTTTTTAGCAAATTCGTAGTCTCTTTCATCGTGCGCAGGAACACCCATAACAATTCCGGTACCATGATCTATAAGAACATAGTCAGATACATAAATTGGAATTTGTTTTTGAGTAAATGGATTGATTCCATATGAACCAGTAAATAATCCTGTCTTATCTTTGTTTTCTTTTCTTAAAATTTCTGTTTTAGCTTTTGCTAATTCAACATACTCATTAATTTTTTGTTCGTTTTCTTTTGTTACTAGTTTTTCTAATAATGGGTGTTCAGGAGCAATTGCTAAATATGTAACACCATAAATTGTGTCTGGTCTAGTTGCGAAAACTTCAAACTTAACTTTTTTATCTGTGCAGAACTTAATCATTGCACCAGTAGATTTACCTATTCATTTTTTTTGAATAGATTTTAATGATTCAGGTCAATCTAATTGATTTAAGCCGTCTAATAGTTTGTCGGCATATTGAGTGATTTTTAAAACTCATTGACGCATTGGACGTTTAACAACAGGATGACTGCCACGTTCAGAAACCATTTTGCCATCTACTATCAATACTTCTTCGTTTGATAAAACAGTTCCTAGATTTTCACATCAATTAACATCAACATCTTTTATTTCTGCTAGTCCATTTTCAAATAATTTTGAAAAAATTCATTGAGTTCACTTATAGTATTTTGGATCTGTCGTATTAACTTCTTTAGAATAATCAAAACAAAAACCCAAAGATTGAAGTTGTCTTCTAAAGTTATCGATATTCTTATTTGTAAATTCTTTAGGGTGATTTCCAGTTTGTAAAGCATATTGCTCAGCCGGTAAACCGAAAGCATCTCAACCAATAGGATGAAGAACATCATATCCTTGGTGAATCTTGAACCTAGAAATTATGTCAGTTGCTGTATAACCTTTCGGATGGCCAACATGTAAACCTTGGCCTGACGGATAAGGAAACATATCTAATGCATAGAATTTCTTTGCATTAGATCTATCAACAAACTTATAAGTATTGTTTTCAAGTCAATACTTTTGTCATTTTTTTTCAATTAAGTTGTGGTTATA
>CATEWF010000034.1 GCA_949527715.1 uncultured Mycoplasmatota bacterium
AACAAAAAAGTTAAAAAATAACTACTCTTGCGAATTAACTGTGTAATATTTAAAAATAATCTCATCTAAATTAATATCAACTACAGAATGATACGACATTTTAGCCTTCTTAGAAACTTCATGATCAAAATTATTTACACATACACTAAAAATGTTATACAAATTGTACTCTTCGATACCATCATTGGTATTTTCAATACCAATACATTCATTTCCACTTAATCCTGATTCTTTTAAAAAATTAACAATAGATTCTGTTACTGGGCTTGAACCAATAAGAGAAGTAATAGAGTCTTGAACGCTATCACCTGGTACACAAACATAATCAAAAGCACGAGATAATCCTAAACGTTCGATAATTAATTGAGCATTTTTAGAATGAGAGATAACACATACTTTTAAATCTTTAGATTTGGCTTGTGCGATAATGTCTAAAATATTTGCATTAACATCTTCTGGCATTAATTCATTTTGAATTAATGATTGATATAAAGAATTTTTTTCTTTATCAATTTGAGACACTAATTCTTCAGATATTTGAATATTATTGTATTCAAGTGTTTGTTGGATAATATAATTTCTTGAATGGTTTTGCAATTGTGATCATTGTTCATCATCAAAAACAATTCCGTGCTGACTAAAAATACTTTTTCAAGCTAAAAAGTGGAATTTTGATAAATTAGTTATGATACCATCAAGGTTAAATAATATTGCTTTTAACATATTTATATGTTATTTATATATGTTATCAATTTTTAATAGGTTTGCTTTAAGTTTTTTATCTTCAATATTTTTGTAAAAATTTAACCTTTTTTGATTAATTTCATGTAATTTTAGTTTTGATTCATAGACTTGTAATTGTTTTTTGCAACGTTTAATTAAATCAAATATCGCTGCAGAAGAAACTTCACATTCATTTGCAATTTCTTGATAAGTCATGTCTTCAAAAAAATACATCGATAAATATTTTTGCTGCTTTTTAGTAAATAAAGGTAGATAGTGGATTAGTAATTCACTATATTTAATTAATTCTTTCATTATATTTTAATTTCATTGGTGATTCCGTATACAAATTTTTCTAGATCAAACTCTTCTAAATCATCGAGTTTTTCACCTAATCCAATGTATTTAACTGGTAAATTAAATGCATCTTTAATAGATAGGATAATTCCACCTTTTGAAGTACTATCCATTTTTGTCAAAATGATTCCAGTTAGTTTTGTTACTTCATTAAAGGCCTTTGCTTGTTGGATTCCAGATTGACCAGTAGTAGCATCAATAACGAGTAACGACTCACAAGGTTGAGAAGGATCAAATCTTTTAATTATCTTATCTATCTTTTTTAATTCGTTCATTAAATTAACTTTATTTTGTAATCTACCAGATGTATCACAAATAATAACATCTAGTCCTTTCCCTTTTGCTTGAGTAATTCCAGTAAAAATTACACTTGCAGGATCTTGATTAGGTTTGTCAGGTTTAAATATATCTATATTTAATCTTTGTGCTCACACAGATAATTGTTCAACTGCGCCAGCTCTGAATGTGTCTCCAGCAACCAAGCCAACTTTAAGACCATCTTTTTTAAACTTGTTTGCTAGTTTAGCAATTGAAGTAGTTTTACCTACACCATTAACACCAGTTACTAAAATAACATTAGTTGTATTTGGTTTTAGAACTATTTCATTATCAATATCAGTATCCTGAATGTAGTAGACAAATAATTTGTCTACAATAATTTCTTTAATTAATTTAGAATCATTAACATTTTGGAACTTAATTTCTTCTACAATAGAGTCTAAAATTTTGCTAACAGAAGCATATCCGATATCAAATTGTAATAAAAAAGATTCAATCTTTTCTATTAATTGTTCATCTACTCTTACATAATTCTTTGCAATTTCATTTAATGAATCTTGTAAAAAATTAGATGATTTTTTTAATCCATCATCGAATTTCTTTTGTTCAATTAAAGAATCGGCTTCTTGCTTTTTCTTAATTTGAGTAGAAACTTTTTTCTTTTTTTTAAAACTTAAAGCTTCTTTTAATTTTTTAAAAAATCCCATATTTAACTAACAAAATCTCGTTTTGCTTCAGCAATAGAAATCTTAAAGATACTTGTAACACCTTTGATTTGCATTGTAGCACCATATAAAACATCACAACGTTCCATTGTACCAGGTCTATGAGTAATTACAATGAATTGAGTATGCTCACCATTTTGGTGAATAATATTAGCAAATCTTTCAACGTTAGCAGGGTCAAGGGCAGATTCTGCTTCATCCAAAATAATTAATGGGAAATTCTTAATTTGAAGAATTGCAAATAAAATTGATAAAGCCACTAAAGTTTTTTCTCCACCTGATAATAAATTTAAGTGAACAACATTTTTACCAGGAGGGTTAGCGATAACATCTAATCCGGAAGATAAAATATCTTCTGGATCAGTATATTGAATTTGACAATTACCCCCACCAAATAAATATTTAAAAATTTCAGGTAACTTAGCATTAACATCATCAATAGTTTTTCTAAAGCTTTCTCTTGCTCTATTATCTAATTCATTAATAATATTAACAATTTCATCTTTAGCTTGTTGTAAATCGTTTTGCTGTTTTAATAATGTGTCATAACGTTCTTGGAGACCATCTAACTCATCAAGAGCTTCCATGTTAATAGAACCTAATTTATCAATTTCTACTTGTAGGCGGTTAACAATGTCTCTTGCTTGTTGATCAGACATTGGTAATTCACCAGAGTAATTTTCAATAGCAAATTCAATAGTCATTTTGTATGACTTATTAATTTTATCTCTAATTGATTCAATAACACTTTCGCATTTAATCTTATCATTTTCACATTTTGATACTAAATCACGGTATTTATCGATTTGGAATCTTAACTCAGTTAATTTTGCTTCTTTATCTTCAATTTCAGTTTTATAAATCATCTTAGTTTGACGATTTACGTTCAAATTTTCAGATAATTTGTCTTTTTTGGCATTTAATCTTGATAACTCTTCATTAAGTGAAACTTCGTTTCACTGTTTAGATTTATCTGCCAAATTATTCTTTTTAATAAGTTGTTGATATTCTATTTCATATTTAATATTTTGGTTTTCATTCATTGAAAGACTTTGTTCATGTCTTGATAAAAGAATTTTCTTTTCATTTTGTTTAGTTGAAATTTCATTGTAGTTAGCTATTACTTTATCTAACTCGATTTTAATATCAGTTAAATTTCCATTTAACTCATCATAAATTTTATTTAATTCTTCTAATTTAGCTTCTAAATTAACAGTCGAAACAACTGAAGGTTTGTTATAACCTCCTGACATTGACCCACCAGCATTAATTACATCACCATCCAATGTAATTACACGATATAACATGTAAGTGTAATTTGATAATTTAGATGCATTGTTTAGATCATCAGCAATAATCACATTACCTAAAAGATAAGAGTAAATATTTTCATATTGTTTTTGAGAAGTAACTAATTGGCTGGCTACTCCAATAAAACCTTCAAGTGTTTTTAATACTTCAATATGTTCTGGTTTAACCATTCTTGGTTTAATGGTTGACATTGGTAAAAATGTCGCTTTACCTGATTTATTTCTTTTTAAGAAATTAATTGCCTCAGAAGCATCAGGTTGTTCTTCAACAATAATATTGTTTGCTGCTTTACCAATAGCAGTAAAAATTGCTTTTTCATACTGTTGGTCTACTTGTAAAAAATCTTTTACTAAACCTTTAATACCACTTAAAGCATTTTTGTTTTCGATAATCGTTTTAACACCAATTTCTAAATTATTTTTATTGTTTAATTGATCAATAATGCTTTTAATAAGCATTCTTGTTTCAGTTAATTTAGTTGCTTTTTGATTTGATTCATTTGTTAATTCTTGTCTCTTAATCTTAAGAGATTCAATCATTGAATCATATTCAGCAATTTGACCTTTTAATGTTTCAATATTAGATTTTGCATTTTCAATTTCAAATTTTGTTGTTGAAATCAATTCTTCATATGCCTTTGCTTTCTTTTCAACATTTTCAGAAGTTAGATCATTGTGAAGTTTAGACTCAAGTGAACTTTTACGAATCTCAACTTTGTTAATTTGTTCTAGTAATGAAGAATATTCATTATTTAAAGACTCAATATTTTTATCAGCAACATCAAGCTTTTGCTTTGCAAAACTTAATGATTGACTAATTTGTTTGACATCCGGTTCAAACACTTCAAGTTCATTTTTAGCTACTGCATAATCAGCATTAGCTTTTTTAAGTTTTTCTTGAAAGAAACTTAAGTCTTTAACTGATAACATTAAATCAAGTTTCATTAATTCTTTACGTTTTTCATTAAAGATTTTTGCTTTTTCAGCTTGTTTTTTTAACTTGTTTAAGTTAGATTCTAATTCCTTAACAATACTTGAAACATTATTCAAGTTTGCTGTTGTTCTTTCTAATTGATTGTTTGCTTCTTCTTTTTGTTTAGTATATAAACCAATACCAGCAGCTTCTTCAAAGATTCTTCTTCGTTCTTCTGGTTTAGCTTCAACAAACCATTGAACAGTACCTTGAGAAATAATACCAAGAGATCCTTTAGATAACCCAGTATCCAAAAAAATGTTTTGGATATCTTTAAGTCTTGCAGGTTCATCATTAATAAAATATTCGTTTGATCCGCTACCTCTTTCAAGCCTTCTAGTTACCGAAAGTTCTTTACCTTCATAATGAATAACTCCATTTGAGTTATCAAATACTAAAGTAACTTCAGCATATTTAGATGCATCGTGACCCTTAGAACCATGGAAAATAATATCATCAGATGATTTACCTCTTAATACTTTATTTGACTTTTCACCTAATACTCATTTAATAGCATCAACAATATTAGATTTTCCTGATCCATTAGGACCAACAACACCTGCCATTTGTTTATCAAAAACAAATTCTGTTCTTGTAGCAAACGATTTAAAACCTGTAGCAATAAACTTTTTTAAGAAAACCATATTAATATTATTTTTTAACTAATTTATTATAAGCATTCATTGCTGCTTCTCTTTCAGCATCTTTCTTTTTTGATCCGTGTCCAACACCATAGCAAATGTTATCTGATCTTAATTCTACTCTAAATTTAGTATCTCCATTTTGATCTACATATTGTTTAGAAATGTATTTAATACGTTTCTTACCATATTTTTGAATTGCTTCTTGGAATAATGACTTGTAATCAGCAGAAGTTTTATCTAAATAATGAATTTCATAAAAATGGATAATAGTTCTTTTAAGAACTTGATAAACAGTTTTTTCACCTAAATCAAAATAAATTGCTGCAATTAGTGCTTCAAATGAATCTTCAAGAATTTTATCTGGAACATTCCCTTGATCATCCACTAAAGAATTTTGTAAAAGAATATATTTGTTAAGCCCAAGAGATTTTGCAGCCAATACTTCAGTATGAGATTGAACAATCATAATTTTAATCTTTGTCATTTCCCCTTCATCTTTTTCTGGGTATTTTTTAAAAAGAAATTCTCTTACATTCTTTTCGATAATTGCATCACCTAAAAATTCTAACCTTTGATAATCATAATTTAAGTTTTTTATGTTACGGTAAGAAGGATGAGTCAAAGCTTCAATATAAATCGAATAATTTCTCGGTTTAATTAATAGTTTGTCAAATAACGGTTGTAGATTATTCATGTTTTAAACTTTCTTTAATTTTATTAATAACATTGTTGTTAATAGATTTATGTAACATTTCTAATGAACTATAAAATTGTTGATAGTCAGCAGAGCCATGAGTTTTTACAGCAATTTTATTAAGACCAATTACTAATGCTCCTGCATTGTTTTTGTAATCAAAAGTCTTTTTTAAACTTTTGATTGCAACAAGAGAAAACAATGCCCCTAATCAATTTCACGGTTTTTTGTATTGAGTTTTTAAACAATTGGTTACTGTTTTTAAACCACCTTCTAAAGATTTTAAAGTAATATTGCCTGTATATCCATCGCAAACAGCAATATCTATAACACCATTAAGTAGTTCTCTTGTTTCAACAAATCCTTTATAGTTAATAGATTTGTCGTTTCGTAACAATTCATCAGCTTCATGATGAAAAGCAAAACCTTTTTCTTTTTCACTACCAATGTTAATTACACCAATTACAGGTTGTTTAATACCTCTAATTGATTCGCAATAAATTTTTCCCATTAAAGCAAACTGATATAGATTTTTACCCGTGCATTCTTTATTAGCACCTACATCTAATAAAGTCAAACCTTTACCATTACTTGTAGGAACATAAGGCATAAAAGCAGGACGTTCAATTCCAGGTATAGTCTTTATAAGACTGTATACTAGCAAAACGTAACAAGCTGTTGATCCAGCAGATAAAACGCCATCAGCCTTGTTATCAACAACATATTTAATTGCTTGAAACATTGAAGAGTTAGGTTTTCTTAAAGCGGTTAAAGGAGAATCAGCCATGTTAACAACTTCAGAACAATTAACTATTTCAAATTCATTAGGTTTTTTAAGTAATGGTTTTATTAATTCTTCATTACCAAACAAAATTATTTGAACATCATCATGTGATTTAACAAAATCTCTAGCAGCTTTTACTGCTTCATTGATTTTGTTTTCAAAACCCATTACATCCAATGCTAATTTCATAAACTATCTTAAAGCAAAATGGAACAAATAAATTGATTCATTCGAAGGAATGAAATGTAATTTCATTCCGTATTTTTCCATTCATTCTTTTTCAACAATATTAAGAGTTGCTGGAGCAACATCAGTTCCATAAAAAATGTATGCATTTTTTGCTTTTTTATTGATTTTAAATAAATTTGTAAATGTTTGTTTAATAACAGTCTCAATATTTTTAGAAGAAGAGATAATTTTCTTGTCAATGATTCCAATGTAATCATTTTTCTTAACATCAATATGAGAATATTTAACCATTTTAACTGATTTAGAAATTTTACCAACTGCTGTAAGTTTAAAGTCTTTAGATAATTTTTTAATGTTAGTATCAAAGTCTTCTTCTGGGTTGTATGCTAAACACAAATTGTAAGTTGCTGCAATGTCTTTAGTGTTAATCAAATTAACTTTTGCACCTCTATTTGTATTAGTAAATAATGAAATTGCTTCATTAGCAGCCAATACCATGTTACCATCATCCACTAATAATAAAATCTTGGCAGATTTTACAGCATTTAATGCATCAATGAATTCTTGAATGGAAGGGTTACCATTCTTTTCGCAGTTAATCACATAATTTACCGCTAAATCATCAATAAATAATTTAGTAAGTTTTTGAGTAGGAATAGTAGCAATCACTGCTGGTTTTTGAGAAAGATTAGTTTTTTTAGAGCTCTTTTCAAGAGTCATACCAGGGTTTCTTTCTAAAAATTGGAAAGTCATGTTTTCAACTTTTACTTTTGAAAATTCTCCATATTTTTGACCAATTTGTAAAACTTTATATGGATTAACAGAGTGAACATGAACTTTTAAGATGTCTTCATCTCTTACAATTGCTAAACTATCACCGATTTCTAACAATTCTTTCTTTAATGCTTTTTCATTTAAAATTTCTTTATCTTTTTGATCAATAACAACTTTTGATCCTAATTTAGCAATAAATTCACAACAATAACCAAATCCATCATTATTATCAACAAATGTTGGCTTAATAGTTTTAGTAGCTAATGGTTTTTTATTTGATGGTTTCTTAATTTCTTTTGTTTTGTCTGGACTAGCTGTAAAAGACGCTTCCATACCTTCAAAGAAACAAACTAAACCATAACCACCAGAATCAACTACACCTGCATTTTTAAGTTCAGGTAAAAAATCAGGTGTCTGTTCAAGGATGTCTTTAGCCTCTTTAATGACATCTATCATTAAATCTTGAATAGATTTATAAGTATTCTTTTTCTTATCAATATTTTCAGCAGTTACTCTAATAACTGTTAAAATAGTACCTTCAATAGGAGTAGTAACTGCACGATAAGCTGCCTCTTTAGCTTTACTAAAAGCATCAGCAAATTCACCAATAGTTAATTCTGTAGTATTTTCTTTAAATACACTAACAAACCCTTTAATAATTTGTGAGAAAATAACTCCGGAGTTACCACGTGCATTCATTAATAAAGCACGTGAAAATTGTCTTCCTAATGTGAATAGATCTTTAAATTCCATTCCTTTAATAACATTAACTGCACCTTCTGCAGTAATTTTCATGTTACTTCCCGTATCACCATCAGGAACAGGGAAAACATTTAACTCATTAATATATTCATATTGTTCAGAAATTGCTGCAGCACCTGCTACAAACATATTTTTAATTTGTTGAATATTAAGCTTAATCATAACTATAAAGTCCCCACATTCACTGTTATTTGATCATTATCAAACATTTCTTTAAGTTCATAATAAACTAGGTCTTGAGTTTCACTCAAGCAGTTATAAATGCCATAGTTTTCATTATCTATAGCTACTTTGATGTCGATAACAAAATTTTTTAGGTTTATTTCAACTTGTGGTTCAATTGATGAATCAACAAGAGGAATTTTTTTGATTATTTCAAGAATGATTTCTTTAATAACTTTAGCATTAAAATTTGTTTTAGTATTAGCCATGGTTTAATAAATTAAATCACAATCTTAACAAATGAAAGATATCTCATTTATTAAAATATTTAAATATTATATGTAAAAACTATATAATGAATAAATAAATATTTTGGAGTAAAAAATGGCTGTTCAACAAAGAAGAGTATCAAAATCACGTAAAGGGATGAGAAAATCTCATCAAGCTTTAAAATCTCCTACAACCGGAGTATGTAAACAATGTGGTAAACCAGTGCAACCACACCGTGTTTGCAAATCTTGTGGATACTATAACGGTAAAAAAGTTATCGACGTTAAATAATGAAAAAAGATAAACAAGCTAGTTTTGCAGATCTTAACTTTGATCAATTAGTGTCGAGTGAAGACTTTGAAAAAATTAAAGTTGCCCCTAAAAAAAGATTCTCTAATGCAATAAAATGTATTATCTTCGGTCTTATTGGCATTGGGGTAGGATGTGGTTTGTTTTATTTATTGTATTATTTTGCTAGATAATTTAACTTATGGTGCCTTAGCCAAGTGGTAAGGTCCGAAGCTGCAACCTTCGTATTCGTCAGTTCGAATCTGACAGGCACCTCCATAAGCGCCTTTAGCTCAATTGGATAGAGCGTTTGGCTACGGACCAAAAGGTTGCGGGTTCAACTCCTACAAGGCGCGCCATTAAAAAAAATAAACCCTCACACTAAGTGGGGGTTTTTATTTTAACAAAATACGCGAAAATTAAATCCGGAAATTGTGTTTGTTTTTAGGCCATCACTAGTTACTCCAAAAACTTCAACTTTTGCATATATATCTGAACTAGCACTCGTACTTATGTATGTTACTTGTAATTGGTTTAGATTATTAATTTCAAGCTTAATCCAAGTTCTTCAATCATCTCATATAACATAGTCTCCTGCTTGAGGATCGCTATTATAAAAAACATTGAACGATCAAGAAAATGAAGATGGTTTTTCAGGTATTATAGAAAAAGTTCCTGAAGATGAAGCTGTTTGTGGACTTTCGTAGAGACCTATTTTTTCTAAATTTTTAGATTCTTCTGTGCCATTATATTTAATTTCAACTTTATCAGTAGGTGTATCATTAGAACTACAACTTGATATAGCAAACGGAATAGTAGTAGCTATTCCTAATCCACATGTAATGCTTACGATAGTTTTGATTAACTTTTTATTCATATTTTT
>CATEWF010000035.1 GCA_949527715.1 uncultured Mycoplasmatota bacterium
TTAAATAAACATAAGTTGGTTCAATTTTATTTATAAAAATTTTATCTTTTTGATTAATTACATTAGTAAATTTAAAAACCAAATATTTAAAATTTTGTTTAAATCTTATTAATGAATATTGTTTCAAAATAAAATTAGTTATCGAATTTAATAAAACAATTAGAAAAAAGATAAAAACTAAATAAATTAGATTTGTTGTTGATTTAGAATAAACTGAAAAATTTAATGTTCAGTTAAATACATTAGCAAATAACGTTGATAATCCAATGATACACAAATGTAAAAATATACAAGCAAATAAAAATTTTAAATCTATTGACTGCAAGTCAATCTTTTGTTTGTTATATTTAATTTTTGTTTTCATTTTTGATACTTGAAAAATAATATTTGCAAAATCTTTCTTAAATTCTGCATATTTAAGTTCATATTTACCAGAATCAGAATCATATATGATGATCGATTCTTTTTTCTTAAAAACTATCACATAGTGCATTAATTCATTTTTATGAATTAACATACCATAAAATTGATTATTTCTTAAATTGCAAAACTCTGCTCATTCAGACTCATAAGATTCTATGTATAATCCAAATTTTTGACCTAAGTTTTCAAAATCATAAATACTTAACCCATTTTCTGAAATATTAGCTTCATTTAAAATTTTTTCTTTACTAGAATATTTGTAAAAATGTTTAACAAAACTATTAATTACACATACTCCACATTCGTTAATTGAACTTTGTTTAGTTATTTCCATAATTTATCATTGAAAATAATAACACTAAATGGCAAAAACAAAGGCACAATAAAAGTTACTTTTTTGTCCAATAAAAGTTTAATATTTATATAATAAAATTATGAAAAAGTTATCTGATAAACAATCAACCATTCTAAAAAACATTTGCTATTTTATTTATGTATTTCTATTAATTGCTTTTGCAACATTAGGAATATTTGATCAAATTTTTGGTTTCTTATTAATGGCTACTAATCCAGTTGGTATAGGAACTCTTTCTATTTTTACATTCTTGGCAATCTTATTTTTATGTTTATTTATCTTGTTTAAAATTGTTCTATTAATTAAACACAAAGTTGAAGAACCAACTAAAAAAACTGACAAGAAGTAACCAAATGGTTACTTTTTTTTATTTCTTATATATAAAGTAAAAATACTTGATATGGTTTTTATTTTTTATATATAATAACTAATCTAATATTTATAAAAGGAGGAAACTACATTGGTAAAGATTAGATTAACAAGACTTGGAAAACACAAAGATCCTTTCTATCGTATTGTAGCTACTGACTCTAGAACAAAAAGAGATGGTGGATTCATTGCAATATTAGGAACTTATGAACCATTTTCAGGTAAAACTGTAATTAACAGCGAACAAACTCTTAACTTCTTAAAAAACGGTGCTCAACCAACTGACACTATCTTAAATTTATTTAAGGCTAATGGTGTTTGAGCTGAATTCTTAAAAACTAAGAAACCTGCTAAAAAAACAAAGAAAACTAAGAAATCTAAAAAAACTAAAACTGCAAGCAAGCCAAAAGCTGCAACTAAAGCTCCTGCTACTAAAGCAGAAGAACCTAAACAAGAAAATAAGTAATAATGCATATAACCATCTTAACTTTATTTCCTAAAATGTTTGATGGATTCATTAATGAATCGATTATTGCTAGAGCAATAAAAACTAAGAAAATTAGAGTTAATATTGTTGATTTTCGTGAATTTTCTAAAGACAAACACAAGAAAGTTGATGACTATCAATATGGTGGTGGAGCCGGAATGGTGTTAATGTTACAACCGATTATTGATTGTTTAAAAAAATATAAAACAAGTAAGTCACATGTAATATTGTTATCACCTCAAGGCAAACAATTAAATCAATCAAAAGTAAAGCAATTAGCTAAATATCAAGATTTAATCTTAATTGCTGGACATTATGAAGGATTTGATGAAAGAATAATTCATTATGTTGATGAAATTATTTCAATTGGTGATTATGTATTAACTGGTGGAGAAATCCCTGCAATGGTTTTAGTGGATTCGATCAGTCGAACAATCAAAGGAGTAATCTCTAATGATTCATTAGACACAGAATCATTCGACAATAATCTATTAGATTATCCCATATATACAAAACCAATAAATTTTGAAGGACATAAAGTTCCACAAGTGTTATTATCTGGTAATCATCAAAAAATTGAAGAATATCGTAATCAACAAAGAATTAGAAAAACAAAAAAAATGCGTAAAGACTTATTAACTAAAAAAGGAGAAAAATAATGAAAAAAATTAATAGTACAAAAATTCTAAAGCAATTAGAAAAAACTCAAATGAGAGATGATCTTCCTGAATTTCGTTCAGGTGATACAATTTCTGTACACGTAAAAGTTACCGAAGGTAACAAAACAAGAGTTCAAAGATTTGACGGTATTGTTTTAAAAGTTACTGGTAAAGGTTTATCAAAATCGTTCACCATTCGTAAAGAATCAAGTGGTGTTGGTGTTGAAGAAACTTTTTCTTACCACTCTCCATTGATCGTTAAGATCGATGTTGTAAGACATGGTAAAGTAAGACGTGCTTACATCTCATACATGAGACAACGTTCTGGAAAATCTGCTCGTATTAAATCTGCTAAGAGATAATGAAAGTTTTTCCTAAGCATAAGGACAAACAGCCAAAACATGATCATGCACATGATAAAAGTTTTGCTGTCGGTAAATTCCATAATGTTAAAGTAAAAAGTGGTAGTGTAAAGTTTAAAAAACTTTATCAACTTGAACCATGACAAAGATATGTAGCCGCTGCAATTGTAGGGTTATGTATGGCTGTCATTGTTCAATTTCTAATCAAAAATACTGGTTTATATAACACTGGATTATCTGCAATTATTCAAGGTTTTTCAAGACTTGTATATACTATCATGACACACAATAATATTAGTGAAGCTACTGCTACATTAACATTTAATTTATTGTTCTGAATTGTTTATTTCTTAATTAATATCCCAATATTTATTTTTGCATATTTTAAGGTTGGAAAAACTTTTGCAAAATTAACATTCGTGTATTTGCTTGTAAATACATGTGCTGGATTTGGATTATCTTCAACTCCTGGAATTAGTGAAATATTTATCTTCGGTAGAACAATTCCTGATTCTGATAATATCTTGACTACAAATCACGTATTCGTAATGCCTTTTTATTTCAACACTGATAATAAACAATTATTTGATGTTGATCACGATCCAATAAAATCCTTCTTTTTGTTTTTAACAGCATTAATTTATGGTTTCTTATCATCAATTAATTTTGCTATTTTATATATTATTGGTTCGTGCTCAGCAGGTTTAGATATTGTTTCAATCTTTTACGCAACTAAAAAGAATAAAAATATTAGTGGAATGTTAGTAACCATTAATGGTATTTCAATGATTATTGGTGCTACGACCGGTTCATATTTCTCAGGAGCTATTATTAATCCTGAATGTTGAAGTTGAGAATTCTTCTTTTCAGCAAATTTATTTGCTTCATTTTTAAGTATCATTATTTTTGGAACATTCTTAAATAGATTCTTCCCATTGAATAAAAATGTTAGAGTAGAAATTTTCTCTAACAATATTAAACAAATTAGAGAATATCTATATTCTCATAAATACACTCATCCTCTTACAATCTATAAAACAATTGGTGGTTATAGTCTTCAAGATCATGAGATGTTAGTAACAATTTGTATGTATATCGAATTACCAAAATTAGTTAACCACATTCGTGATATCGATCAAAACTGTCTAGTTGTTGCTACAAAAGTTGATGACATCGATGGAACAATCAACGTTTACCAACAAGGTTCGATAGAATAATTGAATAATATGGAAAAAATAAACTGGTTCCCAGGTCATATGGCTAAAGCCATATCTGATTTAAAATCAAAGAGAAATAATTTTGATATGTTGATAGAAATAGTTGATGCTAGAGCTATCAATATTTCTTCTAATAAAGAATTATTAAAAGATTTTAATTTACCAATTTTAACAATTGCTGTCAAATCAGATATTGCCGAAATTAATTCATCAAACGATTTACTTTATATTTCAACAAAAAATAAATCCCATAGACAAATAGTACTAAATAAAATTAAAGAAATACTTAAACCTAAAATTGAATCTAAAAAGAAAAAAGGGCTAATCAATCCGCAATTTAACATTTTAGTATTAGGTTTACCTAATATTGGTAAATCTTCTTTCATTAATTTTGTTTTAAACAGAAATAATCTTGTTGTTCAAAATTATCCAGGCGTTACAAGAAAACAAACTCTTGTAAAAATTGATAATATGCTTTTTTTAAATGATTCTCCTGGTATTTTATTTAAAAGAATTGAAGATTTACAAACTGGATATATTCTTGGGTTAATTGGATGCATCAAGAAAGATGTACTGCCAATGTATGAAGTAATTAAATTCGGATATGAATTTTATTTATCTTATTATCAATCAAATATTTTCAATAAATTTAATTTAAATCAAAAACTAACATTTAATGATTTTTTAAATCATATTTGTAAACAATATAAATTTATTAAATCAGATAACCAAATTGATAGTGCTAGAGCACTAGACTATTTATATGGAATATTTATGAATGGAGAAATTTGCAAGGTAGACTATGAAAAATAACATGTATGTTTACGAAAATAAATATTTTTATAAAGGATATAAAAATATTGCAGGAGTAGACGAAGTAGGTAGAGGTTGTTGAGCTGGTCCTCTTGTGGTTGCTGCTGTAATCTTACCTCCAAGATATCGTAACAATCAAATTAACGATTCTAAGACATTGTCAATTAAAAAAAGAGAAGAGCTTTTTGATATTATTGTTAAAGATGCTATGGATTATCAAATTATCTTTATAGATCCAATAGAAGTTGATAAACTTAATCCAAAAAACGCTTCTATTGAGGGAATGCAGAGAGCACTCGCAGGTTTAAAAATTAAACCTGATATTGCTTTAGTAGATTATGAAAAAATCAATGATGCCAAACAAAAAGTTGAATCGATCACTAAAGGTGATGCAAAATCAATTTCAATTGCTGCTGCATCTATCATTGCTAAAGTGGCAAGAGATCGATACATGATTCAAATCAACGATAAATTTCCACAATATAATTTCAAAAAAAATAAAGGATACGGTACTCTAGAACACTTAAAAGCTCTTAAAAAATATGGACCTATTAAAAATTTCCATAGGTTTTCATATAAACCAGTGCAAAAAGCAATAAATCCGAAATAATAACATATATAATAAATAATTATGGAAAAACTAAAATCTACAGCTAAAAGAACAAAAGAATTAGAATACAACAAAGAATTTGTTGTTAAACAATTAAATGCTAATCCAAATGTTGTAAAACAACAAGAAGAACAATTAAAGAAAATGAATCCTAATGCTACTGCTGAAGTGATTCAACGTCAAGTAATGAACTTGGTTGTTCGTGAAAATGTTTTTAACAATGTAATGCAAGGTATTGTTGAATACTATGATTTCAAATTAGATAAAGATGAAATATCTAAATTTGAAGAAAGAATGAAAAACTTATACAAAGATGCTAAACCAGAAGTTTTGACAAAACTTACTGAAAACATGTTAAAGAAAACTTTGGTTTATCAAGACTTGTCTTCGTTATGAGATATTAGAACTAATGATGAAGAAACAAAACAATGACTTCAAAATTACTACAAAGCTACTAATAATCCTATTAGAGATATCATGAATGACAAGGAAAAGTTTGATAACTTTAGACAAATGATTCAAGATGAAAAAGTTACAAATGAAATCTTAATGAGATTTAGAAACATTAAGTTTGATCTTCCTAAAAAAGAAAACAAAGAACAACAAGAAGAAAAGAAATAATCTAAACCCACAAAAATGGGCTTTTTTTATAAATTAAACTAAAGAAAAAGAATTAGGTTTTACCTAATTCTTTGATCCTACTAATTTGAATTTATTATCAACAACTTTCATATTGTATTGTTGATTTTTTTTAATCTTGTTTTGAACTATTTCGTTTGCTAAGAAATTTTCAATATTTTTTTGAACATAACGTTTAATTGGTCTTGCACCATATAAAGGTTCATATGATTCTTTTTTAATTTTAGAAATAGTAGATTTATCAAATGTAACAATTATGTCTTGTTGTCTTAATCTATTTGATAATTCATCAAGTGACTTTTGAACAACTTTTTCAATAACATTTTCAGAAAGTTTGTTGAATACTACTATTTCATCAATTCTATTGATGAATTCTGGTCTTAAAGTTTTCTTTAGTTCTTCAAGTGCTTTATCTTTCTTATCATTTAAGATTTCTGCACCACCTATGTTACTTGTCAAGATAATGATTGTATTTTTAAAGTTAACTTTTCTTCCTTGAGAATCTGTTAATTCTCCATCATCTAAAACTTGTAACAGCAAGTTTAATACATCAGGATGAGCTTTTTCAATTTCATCAAATAGAATAACCGAATATGGTCTTCTTCTAATAGCTTCAGTTAGTTCACCGGCTTGTTCATAACCTACATAACCTGGAGGAGCACCAATTAATTTAGACACTGAGTGCTTTTCCATGTATTCACTCATGTCAAATCTTACCATTGATTTTTCACTATCAAATAATGCTCTTGCTAAAGACTTAGCAAGCTCGGTTTTACCAACACCAGTTGGTCCCATAAATAGAAATGAACCAATCGGTCTAGATGGATCATTAATTCCTGCACGCCCTCTCATAACTGCGTTAGTTACTAAAGTAACTGCTTCATCTTGACCTTTAACATATTTTTCTAATTGAGATTTTAAGTTAAGCAACTTATTCTTTTCAGACTCCATAATTTTATCTAATGGAATGCCAGTTTGTTTTGCAATAACTTCCGAAACCTCATTTGCAGTTACTGAGTCACTAATGTATGAATCAGAATCTTCTTGAATTTTCTTTTCTAAAACATCAATCTTTTTTTGAGTTTCAGGAATAGTTACATATAAAAGTTTTGATGCTTTTTCAAATTCACCTTCAGATTGAAAACGATCAATTTTAGATTTAGATTCATCTAAATCTTTTTTAAGCTTATTTAATTCATCATGTTCAGATTTTTGTTTTTGTCATTTAGTTGTTTCAACTGATTGCGCTTTTTTAAGTTCAGCTAATCTTTCTTCAACTACTTTTAAACGTTTCTTAGATTTATCATCTGATTCATTAGATAAAGCTGCACGCTCAGTCTCCACGTGAATAATTTCACGATTGATTTTATCTAATTCAGCAGGTAAAGAATGCATTTCAGTCTTTACTTTAGCTGCTGCTTCATCGATCAAATCAATTGCTTTATCTGGAAGATAACGATCTGAAATATAACGATCTGATAGATTAACTGCTGCCACTAATGCAGAATCGTGAATTTTTACTTTATGAAATAATTCTCAACGTTCTTTAAGACCTCTCATAATAGTGATTGCTTCTTGTTTAGATGGTTCTTTAACATAGATTTTTTGAAGTCTACGTTCAAGAGCAGCATCTTTTTCAATATATTGTCTATATTCATTAAGAGTAGTTGCCCCAATAATTTTGATTTCACCACGGGCCATCATAGGTTTAAAAATGTTTGCTGCATCCATTCCCCCTTGACCAGTTCTTCCTGCTCCTACAAGTTGATGTAACTCATCTATAAATAAAATTACATCACCTCTTTCTTTAACTGCCTTAATTACAGAATTAATTCTTTCTTCGAATTGTCCTTGATAAGAAGCTCCTGCAATTAAAGATGGTAAAGACAATTCAATAATTGTCTTATTCATTAAGTTATCAGGAACATCATTATTAACAATTCTTTGAGCTAATCCCTCAACAATAGCAGTCTTACCAACACCAGGTTCACCAATTAATACTGGATTATTTTTAGACTTTCTAGACATGATTTCAATAAGTCTTCTTATTTCATCATCTCTACCAATAACAGGATCTAATTTATTATCTTTTGCATCCTGTGTAAGATTTCTACCATATTGTTCTAATGGATTTTTATTATTATCACTAGGTGTAAAATTAAAATTCATATATAAAATCTCCTTTGTTTTTTTTATTAACACCTACATTATAACATAAAATTAGCACTTGTCAAGTGAGAGTGCTAATTTTATTTTTTTAAGTGTTTGTTTACAAATTCTTTGCTAATTCTTTAATTTGATTGATGTTTTCTTTTGTCAAAGAAGATAAGATCTTGATACTTGGTTCTATATAAGTTAAGTTTTTAGAGTTTTCTAATTTCTTTCTCATTAAATTAGCTGCAGTTGGATATCAAGAACCATTCTCTATTAATGAAACTGAACGGTTTTGGAAATTATGTTCAACCAGAATTTCTAAGAAGAAATTCATAAATGGATATAAATTTGCATTATATGTAGTAGTTGCTAATACTAATTTAGAATATTTAAATGCATCTGCTAGACAAATTGATAAATCTTCTCTAGCCAAATCATGAACAATGACTTTTTTATTATTTTTTATTAGTTCTTCTTGTAATAACATTACTGCTTTTTTAGTGTTACCATACACTGAAGTGTAACAAATTACAATACCTTCTTCTTCGGGTTTATATGAAGATCAAAGATCATATAGATTTAGGTATTTACCTAAATCGCTATTTAATATTGGCCCATGCAATGGAGCAATTGTGGCAATATCGATTTGTTTAGCTTTATTTAAAACATTTTGAACTTGAGGCCCGTATTTACCAACAATACCAATGTAATATCTTCTTGCTTCATCTACTCAGTTATCTTGAGTTCTTAAAGCACCAAATTTACCAAATGCATCTGCTGAAAATAACACTTTTTCAGTAGATTCATAAGTAAACATAACTTCTGGTCAATGTACCATTGGAGCAAACACAAATGTTAATTTGTGTTGCCCAATAGATAATGAATCATTATCTTTAACTACTAATTTATTTTTAATCTCGCAATGAAAGAATTGGTCAATCATTTTAAAAGTTTTATCATTACCAACAACCATAGTATCTGGATAAACTTTTAAAAAATTAGCAATACTTCCTGAATGATCAGGTTCCATATGCTGAACAATTAAATAACTTGGTTTTTTATCACCAATTTCTTTCTTAATATTGTCTAACCATTCATTACTAAAATGTTGATCAACTGTATCCATAATAGTAATTTTGTCATCTAATAAAATATAAGAGTTGTAAGACATTCCATTAGGGACTTTATATTGTCCTTCAAATAAGTCTATTTTTAGATCATTAACTCCAACATAATGAATTTTTTCTGAAATTTTATTCATATTTTTCTTCTTTCTTCTTATTAATAAAAAACAAAAAATTATTAGAAACTAATAATTTTTTGAACGAAAACTTTATCAGTTTTTATTTTTTAGAGAATTGGGATTTGCTAGCGTGGCAAACCGGACAAACATAAGAATCTGGTTTGTCAGCAAAAGGTCCTTCTTTTGCTTCATCGTATTCTCAACCACATAAATCGCATACATAAATTGCCATAATTTTCACCTCAATAATATTATATATCTTTTAAAATAATATATAAATATCATGCTCAGAATATTTTTAGGTGATCCATTATGTTTTTTTGATGGTAATCTTTATAAGATTATTTTGTTTTTAAATTATTTAATTTAATAATGTTATTAAGAAGAGTTGATATTTGTTTATTAAACTCTTCTTGATGTTCTCAACGTTCATCTTGACGTTTATTAAACTCTAA
>CATEWF010000036.1 GCA_949527715.1 uncultured Mycoplasmatota bacterium
TTTTTCTTTTTTTTAAACTGTTGTTGGATATTTTTTCTTTTTTTTTTTTTTTTTTTTTGCAACGAAAAGTTGAAAACACATTCAAGTGATTGAGTGTAATTATTGATTAAAAAATAATTAATCTACTAATAATATAATTGCAGCATAATCTACACCAGTATGTGCTGTAATTACGGATGGGAATTTTGCTGCTTTAACATCATTTAATTTAAATTCTTTACATAGTAATTTTAAAGCTTCGTTGATATGATATTTATCGTTCATACTATTTTCTAACAAAATAGAATGAACTACTTTATGTTTAGACAATTGAATTCTTTCTTCAAAAGATTTTTTAATTTTTTCAATACAACTTTCATATTTAGAAGATTTATCCATAAAAATTAAACCGTTGTAATCATAAGAAATGATTAATTTAAGATTTAGCATTTTAATCAATACAGATTTAAATGACGAAACTCTTCCGCCCTTAACTAATTGACTAATGTTGGGAACAATTAAGAATCCTGTTCATTTAGTTTTAGTAGATTCAATATAGTCAATAATTTTTTGTTCAGTTAAATCTTCTTTTTTCGAAAGTTTTAAAAAATATTCAATATAGTATCTAGTCAAACTGCTAAGTGAATAAGAAGTAATGACGTGTAATTTATCATAATCTTCTTTTACCATTCTCCAAGTGTTAATAGCACTTGATAATTTTGGATGAATTGGTAAAACAAAAATTTGATCATATTTGTCATATATTGATTCAACAAGTTGAATCATTTCACCAGGTGATGGTTGACTTGTACCGATATCTGCACCATTATTTAATAACTCACATAATGTTTTATCATCAATATCTATTTGATCTTTTAGAGAAATTAGCTTTCCGTTTTCGTTTTTTGTTATTATTAAAGGAATAACAAAGACATTTTCAATTTCGCCATTTTTAATTCCTGATGAAGAATCAACAATAAAAGCAACCTTATTCATAATACATAAATTATAATCATTTAATATTTATTTGAAAAAATATATGATTGGTACATTTTATAATAAAAATTCTCTAAAAGATACATTAATGATTAATATATCTGATTCACAACCTGTTAATTTCAAAGAAGAGCAAAAATATTCAATGGGTTTTGATGAAAAAAACAACATTTGTTTTATAAATATTTTCAATTTTAGTAAATATTTAGAAAGTAAAGAAGGATTTATTAAGTATTCTTTTGAAATCAATAACATTGTTAATAGAATATGTAACATTGATTTATCTGAACATATAAACGACAATGATTTTATAGTAGCAGAGGTAGTAGAGTGTGAACCAATTGAAGGCACACACCTACACAAATGTAAAGTATTTAATGGAATAAACACTTTAGATATAGTTTGTGGAGCTAAAAATGTTAGAAGACAATTAAAAGTTGTCTTAGCTCAGGTTGGCGCAATTTTACCAAATGGGTTAAAAATCAATAAGGGGAAATTATTAAATTACAATTCATTTGGCATGCTATGCTCTAAAAAAGAATTAAATATTGATTCTGAAGATTTTAATGATTCTGGCATTATTGAACTAGATAGTAATTATCAAGTTGGTCAAAAATTCGACAAAATTTTCGCTTAAATCTTGTAATAACCAAATCAAATAGGTTCTTTACTTTTTTCTTGATTAACTTTAAAGAAACTTATCTTCTTTTGCATAATGTAATGCAAATGCATGAATAAGCATATTACTATATAACAAATTGTTAATGGTAAACAAATAATTCAAGGAAAACTACAAAAAGAGAATATTCTTCCAATCGGATAAAATGAAGCATTTGCACCATAAGGTTGAGTGTATGGCATTCAATCTTCAGGTCTAATTCCACATACATTAGTATGTACATTAAATCCATAAGAAACAATAGTTATATAAATAAAGAATCCTAAAGCTGCAAGGTTAGTTCATAAAAATGTTCATCATTTATTACTTGGAGTATTAAGTAATACTCCTATACCAAGAACTAATCCTAGAAAATGCATTAAGAATTTTAATCTATAAGGATCAGATCCTAAGAAAATGTATTTTGCAGTTAGTTCAGCTCTTCCGCCATCTCCTAACATTATTGAAGTAAATAATGCTAATAATGCACCAAAAATCATTGGAGTTGCAAATGCAACTGCTATTTTTCTAGATGGCTGCGCAATTAATGAAATACATGTTGCAACAAAGAAAAATGGGCAAAGATCAGTTAAAAACACTTTTGCTTTTAAAAAGCTAGATGTATAGTCGATATTTGTATAACAATAATCTATTCTTATACCACGGTTGCAATCACTTAAAGCTTTACAATCTCAACCATATCTAGCAGCAATAAAATAGATTAATAATATAGAAGCAACAATTATTCAAAAATAATAACAATTTGTTACTTTCTTAACAAAAGGATGGATTCCGATTTGAATTCCACAAAAAACAAATGTTAAAACTATTAAAACTATTCCAGATGTTAACGGACTCATATTTTTATTCTATAAGAAAAAAATACTTTTTAATATTCTTAAATATAATTTATGTATGCCGTTTATTAAGAAAAACAATGAAGATTTTATCATTGAAAATGATCAAATTTTCTTAAACAAAGAATATCTAGAAAAAAATAGAAAGTTATTTAAAAAAATAACTGGTACTAGATTTAGCTCTATTTTAAATTTAAGCCAATATGTTAGTCCTTTTAAAACATGAACTATTATGGTTAATATTTTTAAAGATGTGATGGATCCAACTTTAGCTAAAGTTGGTAATGTGGTTGAACCAAAAGTTAGAGAATACGTAGAAAAACAGCTGGGTTGTAAATATCTATGTTATGATCCAATTGCAATTAAATGAGATGTTTTTAAAGAAAATAAATATTTTGGTGGTATTCCTGATGGAGAACCAATAAATAATCAACAAGAAATTGATTATTCAAAATTTCCAATGTTAGAAATTAAAACGTCTTCTATTGATTCATTTGTTTATAAAAAAGTTAATAATGCATTACAAATGCAAAAAGATGAGAATGGATATCCATTAATTAAGGAAAAAGGTCAAAAAATGCGATCTTGATTTGATGCTAATAATCAAATTCAAATACCAATTGAATACCAATATCAATTAGGATTATATTTATATTTGAGAAATATAAAAAAAGGCCTTTTTGCAATCACTTTTCTAACACAAGAAGACTATGTTCATCCTGAAAACTATAATGTTGACAACCATGAAATTTTTATGATAAATGTAGATTTTATTAATGTTCAAGAAATGGATAGACAAGTTAAATTTGCTGAAGAATGATATAAAAAATATATTGAAACAGGTGTATCACCAAAAATGACAGACAATGATAAGGTTTGATTGTCTTCAGAGTTAGGAATTAAATTCTAATGAAAATTATTTATTTAAAATATGGAGAACTTACCTTAAAAGGTAAAAATAAAAAACTTTTTATTAATCAACTTTTTTCAAACATAAAAGTTGCATTAAAAGATTTTCCTATAAAAATTATTAAAAAATATGATTCTTGTACCATTGAAATTAAAGATGGTAATTTATTTGATCAAGTTTTAAAAATTTTAGCAACTATTCCAGGCATTGCATTAGTAATACCAGCTTATCAAGTAGACAAAGATTTCAATAGATTAGTTGATGAAATAACTAACAAAATTTCTTTTAAAGAAACAACAACTTTTAAAATTGAAACAAAGAGACACGATAAAAGTTATGAACTTAATTCAATGGAATTTTCCAGAAAACTTGGACATTATTTACTTTTAAATAATAAAAATTTAAAAGTTGATGTAAAACAACCAAAAATTAAAATTACTGTTGAAATACATAAAGAAAAATTTATCTATTATTTTGAACGAATCAAAGGCTTAGGCGGCTTTCCTATTGGTTGTGGTGGTAGAGTTTTGATGCTAATTTCTGGTGGAATAGATTCACCAGTAGCAGCACATTTATTAATGAAAAAAGGTTACAAAGTAGATTTTGTCACTTTTGTTTCCCCTCCTCACACAAAACCAGAAGCTCTTGAAAAGGTCCGTAAATTAATAAAACAGTTAACTTTCAGTTGTCCATATGTTCCAAAGTTATATGTTGTAAACTTTATAAAATTACAACATGAAATTTCTCATATCTTTGATCACAGCTATCAAATTACTATTATGAGACGATATTTCTTTAGAATTGCTGAACATCTAAAAAACACAAATGAATATGATGCAATTGCTACAGGTGAATCACTTGGACAAGTTGCTAGTCAAACAATACAAAGTATGAATACTATTGAGTCGGTATTAGAAAATACAATAGTTTTAAGACCACTATTAACTTTTGACAAACTAGAAATTATTAATATAGCCAACAAAATTGGCACTTATGAGACTTCTATTCTTCCGTTTGAAGACTCATGTAGTTTGTTTGTTCCCCAAAACCCTGTTACTAAACCAACAATCCATAAAGCACAAAAACTCGAAAATGAATTAGAACTTATTTCTAGTATTTATAATATAACTATTGAGAAACATATAGAACAAGAGAGAATTAAATAATGAATTTTATTAAAAAAACTATTATTGAAAAGATTAACCAATACAACAAAATTTCATTATTTTTCCATGAAGTTCCAGATTTTGATGCATTAGGTTCATGCTTTGCATTAAAGCATTTTATTAAAGATATTGCTCCTGAAAAAGAAGTAAAAATTATTGGTTTAGATATTTTAGATGATAGTTTTGCTAAAAAATTATTTGAATTTGATCACACTCATGTAAGTAACACTTTTGTTTCACAATCTCTTGGAATTATTTTAGATACTGCTAATGAGCAAAGAATTTGAACAAATAGACACAGATACTGCAAAGAAACAATAAGAATTGATCACCACCCTCAAGTTGAATCAATTTGTAATGTTGAATGAATTGATCCAAATTATCCTGCAACTTGTGAAATGATTGCAGAATTGCTTTATGATTGAAGTCCAAAATATGTACTAAGCCCTACTGCAATGTATTTATATGCTGGAATCGTTACTGATACTGGAAGATTTCTTCATTTAAATACTAGACCATCAACTTTTGCTATCGCTGGAAGACTTTTATCTACCGGATTTAATCGTCAAAGAATTAATGATGTTTTGTACATTCATAAATTTAAAGAGGTTAAATTTAATTCTTATGTAATTTCTAAAACAACACTACTTAAAAAACACAAATTTGCTTATGCTGTTTTAGGAAAAAAATCTTTTAATAGATTCGGTATTGATGTCCGTATGTCAATGGTTCAAATGTTGAATAACATTGAAGGTGTAGAAGTTTGAATGTCATGTTATTATGATGAAACCAAGAAAGCATGAAGAGGATCATTGCGTAGTAGATCACTACCAATTAACCAAATTGCTGAGAAACACAACGGTGGTGGTCACAAACTTGCTGCAGGATTTACCCTTAAAAATAAACGTGAAATTAGAAAAATTAGAAAAGAAATATTGAATTATTTAAAACAATTTAAACAGGATTATTAATTTTTAATCTATAATCTTAATTAGCAATTTTGATAAAGGACGAATATTATGAGTAAAACAAAAACATTAAAAGTAGCTGCTATCGATCCAGAAAATTTTGAAAGAATTAAAGTTGAAGAAACTAAAGTTGTGGACATTAATAGTTTAGGTGATATTAACTCTTCATCTGTAGATGAAGAATTATCAAAATTATCTAAAAAAGAACTTAAATATCGTCTTAAATACGAAGAAACTAATCCGATCATTATTGAAAAGATTAAGAAACTTCTAGAAAACATGTAGTTAAAATGTTCATTAATTTAAATGTTCATTCTTATTATTCTTTATTAATGTCATCAATCAGTGTTGATGACATTATTAATTTTGCTATTAAAAATAACCAAAAATACGTTTCATTAATTGATATTAATACGATGTATGGAACAGTTGAATTTTATCAAAAAGCAATTAAAAATAATTTGATTCCTATTATCGGTTTACAAATTGAATATAGAAATGAGAAAATCATTTTAGTTGCAAAAAATAATAATGGTTATAAGAATTTAATAAAAATTTCATCATTAGTAATGACTAAACAAGAACTAGTTCTTGAAAATTATTTGAATGATTTATTTGTTATAGTTGATGACATTAATAATTCTCCTTGATTAAAACCAAATGAAAATTGTTTTAGTTTTAATCAAAAAAAGTCTAACCCAATAGCAATTAGGGATTGTTTTTATGAAAATAAAGAAGACGTTGAATATGTAAAAGTATTAAAGGCAATATCTAACGGATTAACTTTTGATCAAGTTAAAAATGATGATTCATTTAGTAATAAATGAATGATGTCTCAACAAGAAGCAAATAAAATTTTTAGTGAAACATCATTAAAAAATTTAGAATTGTTAATTAATTCGTGTCAATGAACTCTTGAATTTTATAAAGAAAGACATTTGGTAAAGTTTGATAAAAAACACAATTCAAAAGTTCTACTCGAATCAATGTGTGCTGAAGGGTTAAAGAAAAGATTAAATTCTAATGAAGCACCAATTAAATATATAGAAAGGTTAACTAAAGAATTGCAAATCATTGATCAAATGGGGTTTAATGATTATTTTCTTGTTGTTCAAGATTATGTTAGCTTTGCTAAATCTAATGGAATTTTAGTAGGACCAGGAAGAGGGTCTGCAGCTGGTTCTTTAGTTGCATATACTCTTGGTATTACTGAAATTGATCCTATTAAAAACGATTTAATATTTGAACGTTTTTTAAATCCTGAACGTCAAACAATGCCTGATATTGATATTGATTTCATGGACGATAGAAGAAATGAGGTTATTGAATATATTTACAATAAATATTCTTCTAACAACGTTGCTCACATTTTAACTTTTCAACGAATGAAAAGTAAAATGGCCTTAAGAGATGTTTGTAGGGTTTTTGAATTTGATCTTAAGCTAGTAAGTTTAATTACTAAAGAATTTACAATGGATTTTGATCTTGATATTGATGGTGCAATTGCTAAAAATAAGAAAATTGCAGATTATTCAAATAAATATCCACAATTATTTAAAATTGCAAAGAAATTATTAAATTTTCCTAGACAAATTGGTCAACATGCTGCTGGTGTAATCATTTCTGACCAACCGTTAGATGAAATTATTCCGATTCAATTAAGCACAGATAACATTTATTCAACCCAATATTCTATGGAGTATTTGGAATCGTTTGGATTAATTAAAATGGATGTTTTAGGCTTGGTTAACCTATCTACAATTAATCAATGTTTAAATTTAATAGAAAAAACTAAAGGAATAAAAATAAATCTTGGAAAGATTCCTCTAGATGATCAAAAAGTATTTCATGAATTATCTATCGGAAATACTTCTGGGATATTTCAACTAGAGTCTCCTGGTATGAGAAACTTAATCATGAAAATCAAACCAAGAAATATTGAAGATATTTCTATTACATCAGCTTTATTTAGACCAGGTCCTCAAAAAAACATTCCGACATACCTTAAAAATAAGGCTGAACCTGATAAGATTGAGTATCTAAATGATGATTTTAAAAAGGCATTGTCTTCTACATATAACATCATTATTTATCAAGAACAAGTTATTGATATAGTTTGTAGAGTCGCTAAATTTAGTCTTGCAGAAGCAGATTTGTTTAGAAGAGCAATTTCTAAAAAAGATTCTCATAAATTACACAATTTAAGAGAACAATTTATTGCTGGTGGTTTAAAAAATAATTACACTAAACAAAAATTAGAGCAAATATTCGATTACATTTATGAATTTGCTAACTATGGTTTTAATCATTCACACTCTTTAGCTTATTCATATGTAAGTTATTGGATGGCTTATTTAAAAATTCATTATCCAATTCAATATTTTACAACTCTATTATCATCTAATGATAATAGTGTAGATAAAATTTCGATGTATGTCAGTGAAGCAAGAAAAAATGGTATTGAAGTGTGTCCACCATCTATTCAATATTCACATTTTAATTTTTCAATTAAAAAATCTAAAATTATTTTTGGATTTAATGCAATTAAAGGAATAGGAAGAGAAACTATTCATAAAATATTAACAATCAGAAAATCTCAAGAAAATTTTGAATTCAAAAATTTTTTTGATGCAATTGGTAAATTAGCAAACAATTCAATTGGTCAAAAAACTATTGAAATTTTGGTGAAAGCCGGTTGCTTTGATTGTTTTTTAGAAAAAGATCAATCAAGAATGTATATTCTTGACAATTTAGCTGAAATATTTGAAGTAAGTAGATTAATGAGACCTAATGGTGAGTTTATTATTTCTCCTAACTTAAAGGAAGTAAAAATTACACCAGAACAAATTATCGAATTAGAAGATGAGCAATTTTCACTTCTTGGTGTAAGTTTTAGTGAGCATCCAATTATAAAAATTAAAAATGAATATAGCGGAAGTGAGACTATTGTTTCGCTTTTAGATGCTTTTGCTAATGAATCTGGTTATTCTTATTGCATTGTTTTTGTTAGTTCATTTAGAGAAATTAAAACAAAAACAGGATTACCAATGGCCTTTGTTAAACTTGAAGATGAATCTAAAGTTTCTGATGCTGTAATTTTTCCTAATATTTACACTAAGTGTAAACCTATAATTAAAAAAGGTGAAGTCTATCTTGTAAATTTAAAATTATCACCAAGAGGACTTCAACTATTATCAATAAAACCAATTAATCATGAGTAAAAAAGCAATCATTATCGATGGTAATTCTTTAATTTATCGTTCATTCTATGCAACGCTTAATCAATTAGAGTATTACAAACAACACAACTTTCCACCTGCAAATGCAATTAAGTTAGTCACTCTAACGGTTTTAAAACTGTTAAATGAACAACAATACGACTATGCACTTTTTGCATTAGACCACCACAAAAAAACTTTTAGAACTGAAGAATTTGCTGACTATAAAGCAGGAAGAAAACCAATGCCTGATGATTTGATTATTCAATTACCTGAAATTTCTAAAGCGATTAATGCTTTAGGAATTAAGACAATGTCAATTCCTAATATTGAAGCTGATGACATTATTGGTAGTTATTGTAAATTAATGAATCAAAGTGATGTTCATGTAACTGTTTTCACTTCTGATAAAGATATGTTGCAATTAGTAAACGAAAAAACCCATGTTTCTTTATTTAAAACAGGTATCTCTGAAAGGGATACATATACTCACTTAAATTTTTCAGATAAATTTTTTGGATTAAAACCAAATCAAATTCCAGATTACAAAGGAATTGCTGGTGATTCTTCTGATAATTTATGTGGAGTTAAAGGGATTGGCCCTAAAACTGCTATTAATTTACTAATTAAATATAACAATTTTGAAGAAATTTACAATCATTTAGATGAACTAAATGAAGGGCAAAGAACTAAATTTAATCAATCAAAAGATCATGCAAAACTTTGTAAAACACTTGCAACAATTAGATTAGATGTTTTAGATAAAAATTCAATTAATGAATTTATTAAAGAAAGTATTAATAAAGACGAAATGAATAAATTAATTGAAAAATATCATTTTAAGAATATAGTATTTTAATTAATATATATAATATATAAAATTTATGGAAAACTCCAATTAGTTATGCACAAAATAATGATATAAAACAATTATTTCGTACTAGGTTAACTAAGCAAATTAAATAACTTTTTTTTCTAATTTTTTTTT
>CATEWF010000037.1 GCA_949527715.1 uncultured Mycoplasmatota bacterium
TTGATGGGGTATATACTAAAAATGATAGTGATAAGTACGATGCTGTTGAATATGTTATGTCGTATAATATTGCTCCTGGTATTGGTTCACAAGATGTCGATATATTAACACCATTCTTGCCTGATGCGGCTGATTTATGGACACAATATACTATCAGAGAAATGCAAGCAATGGCAATTAAAAAGATTATTGATGAAAGTGGTGGTAAATTTACGTCAGGTAATGCTTTCCCTATTCGTACTGGGACGAATTATTGGGCTTCAGCAGAGAATAGTCAGACGTATGCTTGGAATTGCAGCACTTACTATGATGCGAATGTCTACTACCGTAAGTGGAATAGCAATTACGTCCGTCCGTCTCTCGCTCTTGACGTAGCGTAAGCGTAGTCCTCTTTATATAATGCTCCAGCATTATATTCTTATGTCATTAACTTTTCAAATTGCTTGTAAGCAATTTGATTAATTAGATATTTTTAACGGTATTACTTTGGTAATACCGTTTTTTTATTGTACATTTGCATTGTATTTAAATGTTATAGTAAAAAAAATGAAAGAAAAATATACAGAAATTTATAGAGATTTTTTAATTGATTCGATATTAGGCGGAATTTGTATTTCGATTTCAGGAATAGTATTTCTGAATGTTGGTGGAGTTATAGGTTCAGTTTTATTTGCATTTGGATTGTTGGCAATAATTCATTATAGATGGTGTTTATATACAGGTGGGGCAGGTTTTATTTTTGATTTTAAACAATTTATGTGGTTATTATTTGTATTATTCGGTAATGTCATAGGTTGTTTTTTAGTTGGAAGTGCTGTTAAATATACTGAACCATTTTTGATTGAAAAAGTAACTAGTATAATTAATAATAGATTAATGTTAGAACCATTGCAATGTATATTATTGAGTATAGGCTGTGGTTTTATTATGACAACTGCTGTTAAATTTGCAAGAGAAAATAAGTTTTTACCGTTATTATTTGGTGTACCTGTCTTTATACAAAGTGGTTTTATTCACAGTATTGCAGATGCATTTTATATTTCGGTATTACCATTTAGTTATATAAACGAACATTTTAATGATTTAATGGTTTATTATAGTTTAATTGTATTAGGAAATTTTATTGGTTGTAATTTAGTTAGAATTTTAAAATTTGATAGAACTGTATAAATTATTTTATAATATATGAAAGAAATAAAGTATATAATTGGTGATGCAACAAATCCTTCAGTAAATAAGGGTGAGTATTCTGTTATTTGTCATTGTTGTAATACATTAGGTGCCTGGGGTGCAGGTTTTGTTATACCACTTGGTAGACGTTATCCTTCAGCCAAACAAAATTATATGACAATGATTAAAACTTATAGACCCAGTGAACGTTTAGGGAAAGTAGGATATGCCAAAGTAAATAGTAACATCGTAGTTGCCAATATAATGGGTCAAGAACGAATTTATACTACAAGTGATGGTAAAATACCATTGGATTATGATGCCTTGAAAGAAGGCTTTGTTAATGTATATAACAAGTTCAGTCAAATAAATGTACCATTTACGATACATATGCCTAGAATTGGTTGTGGATTGGCAGGTGGAAAATGGGAGAAGGTTGCTGAAATAATTAAAGATGTATTTTTGAAAAATAATGTAGATGTATTTGTTTATGATTTAAAATAAAAGATATGGGACACGAAACAATTGTAACAAAAGGTAAAAGGTTGTCTTTCTTGTTAAGACATGATACTGAATATCATTTTGATAAAAATGGATGGAGAAATGTAAGTGATTTAATTAAAAATCATAATTATACAATTGATGAATTAAATGAAATCGTTGAGACCAATGATAAAAAACGTTATGAATTTAATTCAGATAAAACAAAAATAAGAGCACGTCAAGGACATTCCATTAATGTCGATGTTGAGTTAAAGGAAATGACACCACCTGATATTTTATATCATGGTACTGCGACAAGATTTCTTGATTCAATTTATGATAAGGGAATTATAAAGGGGAGTAGAAATCATGTACATTTGTCAAAAGATGAAGAAACTGCTATTAAAGTAGGGCAACGTCATGGTAAACCATTTGTACTCAAAATAGACACTAAGAAAATGAACGAAGATGGAATTAAATTTTATCTGTCTAATAATGATGTATGGTTGACCGATTTCGTAAATAAAAAATATTTTATATAATGGAACTAGGAGTAATAAAAAAAGTGTATGCAAAAACATTGGCTTCTGAAATAGTACCTGTTAGTTTAGATGATATTAAGCCTAAAAATACATTGTTTAAATTTGTAATTGGACAAGAAAAACCAAAAAAAATTATTGATTTAACAGAAAAAGATTTATTTTTGTTTAAAACGCATAATATGCAATATAGTTCAAATTTTGAAGAATTTAAGGAACATTATGTTAAATATGAACAAGAAAACATAATTTATTATCGTATTAAACGTGGGAAATTATTTGGTAATGGATGGATTAATGAGGATGGTAATTTAAAATGTGTAATTATAGTTTTTTAAAATGGAAGATAAAGATGATAAATCTGTAACAAAGCAAAAAGAGTATCTTGAAACATTCTTTTATATTAAAAAGAAAAATGGTTTCTTTAAATTGTTATATCTTAAAATTAAGAAATTTTTTTTGGCATAAAAATAAAAATAGAAGACGTATATGATGCAAATCCGAGATGGGAAGAAGCAAGACAACTAATAAAAAGAATGGATAATTTAAAGAAAAAACGAATTTTAATAATTTTTAACGAGATTATTTTTGTAATCTCGTTTTTTTATTGTACTTTTGTATCACGAAAAAGAAACTTAAATACTATTATAAGATGGGAATTAATTTAGATAAGGTGAAAGAAGCAATGGAAAACTACATTGGTTCTGAAGAACACAAAAAGGAAATTAAAAAAATGGAACATGACGAATTCCTTAAAAATCGAAATATTGAAAAAATTCGTAATATGTCAATTGAGGAAAGGTCAAATTTCATTGAAAAGGTCTATAATAAATATCGTAGTGATGAATATAGAGAACGAGAGTTAAAGGCTGGATATTATGAAGCCCGTAATTCCCTATATGATGTTATATTGGATTATGGAATAAAATATGGTAAATTATCATCTTATAATTTGAATGAACATTTTCCTGAAGAACAATATGATATTGATGGAAAATTTATTGTTGGTATTATGTATGGACAAGGTTCTTATGTGTATGTTACACCAATAGAAAAAGATGAGGTGGTACCACATATAATAAGTAACGATGAAGTAGAAGTATATAAACCAAATGGTGAACTATTAATAAAAACTGATAGTGAACTAATGTTTGATGACATTCGAATTCAAATTGCTGAAAAACATTTAAGTGGTTACTATATAATTTTCAAAGGTGAAAAACGTGAAATTCAACAAAATGGTTATGTAGAATTTCAAAAAGGCTTGTTCAATAAAAGTTTGATGTTGTTAGCAACACTTATACGTTTAAGAGGAAAAAAAGAAAATATTACAAATTAAAAATAATTAAAAAAATTATGGGTTGTTTTAATATAACAGGTTTTCATACAAAATTGCCTATTACATATGGTAATGAAGTATTTGGGATTATTGGAATACACAAAAATCGTAGTAAAAGGAATGAATTTTCACCAGGTAGAATATTTACTCCAATTGCTTTGCCTATTTTTGGTACATATGATGATTATGGTACTATTGATGATATTAAGCGAGATAGTAATACCGAATTAATTGAGAAGATAACTGGTGTAACAATTGAAGAATTTATTCATATAATTGATAATTACACAGTTAAACGTTATGGTTGTGAAGAGCCATATAATAAAATCAAAGAGAAACTAATCAAGTATCTTAAAAAAGATTTTTTTTTTGAATATGGCGATTATAAGACATTTGATGAAGAAAAGGATTGTATTACATTTATAATGGATCATAAGTTTTTTTATGACAAATGTGTGAAATCTATGGAAAATTTCGATGCCGATTTTGAACAATGGATTGCTGAGACACAAGAGATGCAAAAGGAAAAAGAAGAAAGAGAAAATGAATTAAAAGAAATTTATGAAAAATGTAATGATGAAAAGTTAAAGAAAATATTAGAAAGAAGTTTTATTCCAAGTGAATATAAAACAAGTCTTGACCCTAATATCCGTAGTGGATTTCTTTATAATGGAAACTATAATGAGACAGATTTAGTTATGTCTGTATATAAATACGATAACAGCATTTTACTATTCAATGAGTTAAAGAAAGATTATTATGATTTCGTAGCATTTTATTATTGTTTCTTAATACATTCTTGGATTTTTAATTTACACAATTATTGTAGTCAAACTGATAATATTGAAACTTTACTTCCAATTTATGAAGAAATGGTTAATCATATTAAAAATACTATCGAAAGACGTAAAGAAAATGGATGGTATGACGATGATGATTATGAAGACGAAGAGTAGAAATATTATATTAAATAATAATTAAACAATGAAAATTACTGAAAAATATGTTTATTTTTGGGGTGAGTGGCTTTCTAATTTTACAAATGCACCATTTACCACAAAAGTGAATGGAAAGGAACATAAATTCTCTAATTCTGAACAATATTTTATGTTTTTAAAAGCGATAACATTTGATGACGAAAAAATTGCTAATAGGATATTAACAGAAGGAATTGACCCTAAAAGGGCAAAGAATCTCGGCAGAAAAGTATCAAACTTTGATAACGAAAAATGGGATAGGGTAAAATATAAGATAATGAAGAAAGCTAATATGCTGAAATATACCCAAAACCAACATCTTTTAAATAAACTATTAGATAAACAATTTGATGGCAAACATTTCGTTGAGGCTTCTCCATACGATGAAATCTGGGGTATTAAATGTAGTGTTGAAGATGCCAAAGATGACAAATCAAATTGGAATGGTCAAAATTTGTTAGGTCAAGTATTGGATGAAGTAAGAGAAACTTTAATTAATGAAAACAAACAATTTTAAAAAATAAATTATATGAGACAAATTATTACACATTTTACGGATAATGACTTGTATACGTTTACTTGTCAGTATTATATCTTGATGAATTATCCTCATGCAGAAGTTGAATATTCGTTCTTTGACCGTAATAAAACAAAATATCCTCTTGGATTTGGTGATATGCTTCGTGAGCAAATGTCATATATGAAGAATGTAAGGATTACTGATGAAGAAATTGATTTCATGAAAAAGTCGTGTTATTATCTTCCTGATTGGTATTTTAACTTCTTGAGAGGTTATACATTTAATCCTAACGAAGTAACTATTTCACAAGATAATGAAGGTTATCTTGATATTAAGATTTCTGGCAAATGGTGGTCAACTATTATGTGGGAAATGCCAATTCTTTCTTCTATCTCTGAATTGATGCATTTTGTTAAGGCTGATGATAAGAAAATTGATATGAATGTCGAATATACAAGAGCAAGATTGAAGGCAAGAAAACTTCTTAACGCTGGTATTAAGTTTGCTGATATGGGTACTCGTAGAAGATTTAGTGTGGAACTGCAAGATATTGTCATTAAGGCATTCAAGGATGAATCTGATAATTTTAATGAAACAATTCATCTTGAAAATGGTAATTTTAATGGTACTTCAAATGTTTATTTTGCTATGAAGTATAATTTGAAGCCAATTGGCACTATGAGTCATCAAATTATCAGTTTTGAAGAGATTATGACAAGTATCACTGAATGTAATTATTCTGTAATGGATAAGTGGTGCAAAACGTATGACGGTTCACTTGGTATTTTCCTTTATGATTGCTTTGGTGATAAGGTATTTTTCAATAACCTATCACGCAAGTATGCGATGCTATATGACGGATTGCGTGTAGATAGTGGTGATAATATGGAACAACTGTGTAAGATTGCAGAAAAATATAATTCACTTAATATAATGCCAATAACTAAAAAGGTCGTATTTAGTAATGGTTTGAATGGTGATGAAGCAATTTCATTGCATAAAGAGGTTCACCAACGTGTAGATGATTCTTATGGTATCGGTACTTGGTTTACTTGTGGTTTTGATGAAATATCATTTGAAAGTATTACTGTTCCATCGGTTGATGTTAAACCAATGAATATTGTCATTAAACTTACAAAGGGTAGGTATTCAGATAGACACTCATGGCAAAATTGCGTAAAACTTTCTTGTGATAAGGGTAAATCAGTTGGAAATAGTGATAAGTGTAAGTATTTGTCATCTTTGATTGATAATTTAAATTAATATCGTTTAGAACATTGATTTATAGTTTTTCTTAAATCATTGATAGAGAACAGTTATAACTCTATCAATGATTTTTTGTATGAACGTTGATAATTTAGTTAAATCCATATAGTATTTATTAATTCTATACACTATTTATATACAATAAGGATTATTATACCTTTTATTTACATATAAAATAATATGTATTTTAGATGTTAAGAAACTAATAATTATATTTTTATATAAAAGACAAAATGGCAGATAAAACTAAATTTCAACAGCTGTTGGATGACATTAATGCACACATTAATTCTACAAACAATCCGCACGAAGTAAATTCAAAAGGTATGTTAGGTCTTGATAAAGTAGACAATACTTCTGATGCAAATAAACCAGTAACTACATTATTGGCAAATGAATTAAGTAAAAAAATGAATGTCAGCGACATTTACAACTTTACAAAAGAAGATGAAACAAAAGATTTAACAACTTTACCTTGGTCAGCAGCGCAAGGCTATTCTATGAATAACACTATTGATGCTTACCAAAAACAAGATACAAGTGAATTAGAAGCACGTATTGCAAAATGTGAAAACGATGTTTAATTAATGTTTGAAAAATAAATTTTTATTTATTATTATAAAATTATGAGTCAATTTAAAGTATTACACAAAAAAAGTTCAGTTGTTACTGATGGAGAACCAAAGTTACCAACTTCAGGTGACTTAGATTATGGCGAAATTGCAATTAACTTTGGTGCAGGTGCCGAAACAATTTCATTAAAAAATTCAGATGATGAAATAGTATCATTACGTATGAGAGATGATTTATCCGTTGCTGCAAGTGCATTAGCAGCACACGAAGCAAGAAATGATAACCCACACGGTGTTACAAAAGCACAGGTTGGTTTATCTGATGTAGATAATACACCAGATATGGATAAACCATTATCAACAGCACAGCAAGCAGCCGTTAATTCTAAATTGGATAATGCAGCCAATGGTGGTGTAGTTAATAACCTTACCACAAATGACACAACAAAAGCATTATCAGCAGCACAAGGTGTTGCATTATCTAAAAAAATTGATGAGATGACTGGTGGTGCTATTGCCGACCTTACAGCACTGGAAGACAGAGTTGCTGGTGTGGAGGAAGAAATAGAAACTTCTTCATCTTATATAGATAATACACTTGCACCTAAAGCAGAAAGTTTATTAACTTTAACAATTTAAATAAATTTTTTAATTTAATTTTTAATAATGTCAAAAGTACTTGAAACCAAATTAATCGGTGTCTACAATAATCTTGTAACAAATGAAGCCCAGCTTGGGGTTTCTAAAAAGGGTATTGCAGATGCACTACGTTTCAATGGTATCACAAACGTATCTGATACTGAAACGTTTGCACGTTATGCCGAATTAATTCGTAGATTAAAATCAGCAAATGCTATGATTTTGGAATTTACTATTCCAGATACAGCAGTTACAGCCTATAAAAGAACCGTTATTTTACCGATGTCATTTGGAAACGCTGGTAATAATGGTGCAAGTTGTAATAGCATTGCTAAAGAAGTTATTGCCGCAGATACATATGTGGCACGTAAATCATCTCGTAAAAAATCAGCAAAAATTAATGAAGATGATGAACATCTAATTGAAGATATGTATGGTAATATAATTACTGACTGTCTTTATGTTCCTTCAATGAAAGATGTTGAGCAATATTTGACTGAAGAACAAGCGAATGAGTTTATCGAAAGTGCTGAAAATCTTGGTATTGATTTAACGTCATTAGATGAAAACGATGGAATAATGCCATTAGAAGAAAGTGGTGAATTTGAACCAGATTCAAGTGCGACTTATTCCTATACGGTTGATTGGGGTGATGGAAGTGGCGAATTTATATATCGTCATACAAATACATATGCCCAGAATAAACAAGCCATATGGCATACTTACGCTAAACCAGGTGTTTATAATGTAACAATAAACGGTGTTTATAAACGTATGTATTCTAATACTACCTCATTTTCAAACTGGGTAGAAAATGGAGATACTGTCAAAGATACTGATGGTACTGTTTTGTTAAATGGATTAAACTATAATATGCGTTATGGTTTAACTTCAGTTATTGCTTGGGGTAATACATTACTTACGAATATGGCAAATGCTTTCTGTTATTGTCAAAATTTAACAGATATTCCAATGTATGATACAACTAACTCATTTATTGATGTTACCAATTTATCATATGCATTCTATCAATGTTCTAAGTTGTCTTCACTACCATTCAATGCCAATACGAATAAAGGTCTTTTCTCTGGTTGTGATAAAGTAACAACATTCTCAAATTGTTTCGCTTATTGTACAGGTATTAAATCTTCAATTCCAGTTAAATTAATGGATGGATGTACAAATGTAACATCAGTAGCCAATATGTTCGGTTATGCTGGTTTTATTGGTGATATTCCTGTTGGTTTGCTTGAAGGTATGACTGCTTTAACAAATGCTTCTGAAATGTTCGCAAACTGTAAATTAAATGGTGAACTATCATCTGACTTGTTTAAAGATTGTCCTAATATTACTACTATTTATCGTTTATTCTATAACTGTACAGGTGTAACAGGACGTTTAACACGTAATTTTATTGGTGGATTAAATAAGTTAACTGATATGCGTCAAGCCTTTTATGGTTGTACAAACATTACTGGTATAGATTCTGATGCTTTCTATGATATTAAATCAGATGGTATCAACTGTCGTGATGCTTTTTACAATACTGGTATAACTAAAATTCCAAGTGGTTTATTAACTGCAATAACAGGTAAAAATCATTTAATGGAACGTATGTTCGGTAATTGTAAAAAACTAACAAGTGTTGCTGCAACTTCTCTTGTAAACCTTAAAGTTTCTAATGCACGTGGTATGTTTGGTGGATGTACTAGTTTAACATCAGCATTACCTAACGCAAATCCAGATTGGAATACTTTTGAAGGCATTAACCGTTGGTATGGTGTGTTTGCAATGTGCCCGTTAAGTAATATCAGTAGTGTTCCTATTGAACTTGGTGGTGATGGTGAACGTAGATTTCCTGAAGGTAGTGTTGGTAAAATTGCATTAAAAGATGGTACGTTAGTAGAAGGTAAAGAATATACTTTTAATGGTGATAATAAACCTGTTGGTATTGTATATGCTGATGTTTATCTTGACCCATCGAAGTCAACACCTACCATTG
>CATEWF010000038.1 GCA_949527715.1 uncultured Mycoplasmatota bacterium
AAAATAAAAAAGGTTAGCATTATGCCAACCTTTATTGATTTTATTCTACATGGTGGAGTGTGAGGGGATCGAACCCCCGACCCTATGCTTGTAAGGCATATGCTCTCCCAGCTGAGCTAACACTCCATTGGTGACCTGTACGGGATTCAAACCCATGAATGCACGCGTGAAAGGCGTGTGTGTTAAGTCGCTTCACCAACAGGCCATGGCGGCCACAGTAAGGATCGAACTTACGACCAACCGGTTAACAGCCGGTTGCTCTACCGCTGAGCTATGTGGCCAATAGTAGATATTTATAAATATATCATAATTTGTTAATTTTTAAATAAAAATAAAAAAAGACAACTTAATGCCTTTTTTCAAATCATGATATTTACAAATTAAATGTTTTCCTACAAATTTTAATAATTTTACAAAGTTTTTAAATGATTATTTAATCTACATCTTGTTAACTTAAATCTTTAAAATCCGTTTTTAAATTTTAAATATTTCAATTAATAAAATTTAAATTACCTAATTTTTTTAATCAATCACAAGTTTCTTTATTAATCAAATTCTAACCTAGAATCATTTTAATAAATCCACAAATAATTAATTATTTTAAAAACTCCTTTCAACTATCAGAATGAATATTCAACATCAATCTGTAATTTTATTAGAACATAAAAATGTGAATTTTTGAAAATATTTTTTGTAAATAATATATATTATTTAATTACTACCTAATATATAATAGTATTTGCTTAAATACATTTTAATAAAGGACAAAAATATGAAAATTTTATCAAATAAAATTCAAGGAAATTACACCGAAATTATTGTAGAAGCGGATAAAAAAGCATGAACTAATCAACAAGAAAAAGCTTTTAAAAATCTTGCAAGTAAATTAAATATTCAAGGTTTCAGAAAAGGACACATTCCTTTACAAGTTGCTAAATCTAAAATTACTGAACCAGAAATAATCAATCAAGCAATTAATCCAATGATTGACGAATTATATAGAGAAATTAATTCATCAAAAGATTTTGAAAAGAAGAATGTTATTGTTGATGCATTAAATGTTGATGTTAAAAAGGTTGATAAGAATTCATTAGAAGTTTTATTTAAATTTGAAAACTATCCTACTATTGAAACTCCAGATATTAAATCATTAAAAGTTAAATACAATTTACCTAAAGTAGACTCAAAAGAAGTTGATTCTGAAATTTCTAGACTTTCAAAAAACGATTGAATGTTAGGTGTAAAAGAATCTGGAATTATCGCTAATGGTGATATGGCAAACATAGATTTTGAAGGTTTTTTAGATGATAAACCATTTGCTGGCGGAACCGCTAAATCTTTTGATTTAGAAATTGGTTCAGGTTCATTTATTCCTGGATTTGAAGAACAATTAGTTGGTCTTAAAAAAGGAGATAAAAAAGATATTTTTGTTACTTTTCCAGAAAATTATCACGAAAAATCATTAGCTGGTAAAAAGACAAAATTTGCAATTACTGTTAATGAAATTAAAGAAATTACTAAACCTGCTATGGATGCTGAATATATTAAAAAATTCAACTTCCCCAACGTTAACACATTAGACGAATTGAGAAAACACATTAGTTCGCAAATTCTTGAAATGAAAAAATTACAAGCAAGAGATCAAGTAGTTCCATTAATTTCTCAAGAACTAATTGAAAAAACTAAAGTAAGTTATTTCCCCGAATCTTTAATTAAAGATGAAAAGAACAGAATAATGACAGATATTCAAAACAAAGCTAGTCAAGCAAAGAAAACTACTGAAGAATATATTCAACAAAATTTAGGTTTTAAAGATTTGATCGAATTTAACAAAAATGTCAATGAAACTGCTAATAAAAATTTAACTTTAGTATTATCTATTGAAAAATTAATTGAGATTTTAAAGATTGAAGTTACTGAAAAAGATCTAAATGATTACTTTGAAAAGGTTGCAAAATACTATGGTGCTCCAGTTGATCAAATTAAAAAACAATTTGCTAATAGAAAAGAAGGTTTAAAAGTATTCTTAAGCCAACAAAAATTATTTGATGAAATCATTAAACAAATTTCATCTAAATAAATTTAACATCTTTAATATCATCTTTAAATTCTGTTAAAAACACTCTTTTTACTCCGTCATCGAAGGTAACAGATACAAAGGCACAACCTTTACATGCTCCTAATATTTTTAGAGTTAATATTTTATCTTGATAACTTACAAATTCCATATCACCACCATCAGCATTGATATAAACTCTAAGAGCTTCTACAAGCTCTTTAATTCTTTCAACTACTCTAGTTTGATTATTATTTGCCATATCATTAAGTATATAATATTTTAGTATGGATACATTAGCTCAGTTCTTTAAAAAGAAAAAAACTTATTTATGTAAAGTAGTAAAAATCAATCCTACTTATGTTATTTTACAAACTGCCGGTATTTCAGGAATTTGTCACATTTCTGAAATTTCAGACTATAAAGTCAATGATATCCATGATTTTTTTGAAATGAATCAATCTTATCATTTTATGCTTCTAGAATTTGATGAGTCTAGAAGCCTATATAACTTCTCTTATAAAAGAATTAATCCAAAATTGTTAAAACACCATTCCCGAATAATTCCTTCAGTGGAGGGTTTTAACAATTTGTTTAACAATACAATGAAAAAATTGTACGAAGATAAATAATCTATGCGCTCTTAGCTCAACTGGATAGAGCATTTGGCTTCGGACCAAAAGGTTGTAAGTTCGACTCTTATAGAGCGCACCATAAAAATAAAACCCCTGTTAATTGCAGGGGATTTTTTTATTTAATAGATAACACTTTTTCTTTAGTAGAGACTTTACCTTGTTTTAAGATTGATACTTTTGATTTACCAAGTGTTTCATTTAAAACAATCACTGGAGTAATTGGATTTAATTTATTTTTCTTAATTAAATCTATGTTTGCTTCAACAACTGGTTGACCTATTTTAACATTTGCACCAACTTTAACTAAATGGTTAAATGGCTTTTTATTAGCTATTTTGACTGTGTCAATACCAATATGAACTAATACTTGATAACCTTGCTTTGTTTCGATAGCAAATGCATGATTGTCAATTAATGCAATTTTGCCATCAACTGGTGCAACAAATTTTCCGTTAGAAGGAATGATAGCAAACCCCTTACCCATAATGTCTTGACTAAATGTTTGATCATTAACTTTTTTAGTTGACACTACTTGTCCACTAACCGGAGAACAAACAATTAATGATTGTTTTTTAACTTCTTTTGTTGCTTGTTTAGTTTTTGTAGTAGGAGCGGCAACATCAACAGTAGGTGCTCTACCTGCAATAATGTCTTTCATTTCATTCTTAATACGATCAGCATTTGTACCAAATACCGCATAAACAGATTGTTTTGAAGGATACATTACACCTTTAGCACCTAAACTCATTAATTCTTGTTTATTAACTTTATTAGGGTCAACTACTTGAACACGTAATTTAGTAATGCAAGCATCAACATTTTTAATATTATCTTTTCCACCATATGCTTTAATTACTGCATTTGATTGTTGATTAATTTCAGAAGTTTGACCATTACCATTCTTTGCTAAGAAATCTTTCTTAGTAAATAATTTAATTTCATTTCCTTCTCTTCCAGGAGTTTTAATGTCAAATTTCTTAATTAAGAAATAGAATCCAAAGAAGTATATTGGTATTAAAACTAAACCAATACATACAGCAATATAACAATTTGCTTTAGCACCTAATGCATCTGGTAAAGCACCATAAATAATAAAATCAATAAAACCACCAGAGAATGTCATACCCATGTGAGCACCAAATAAATTCATCATTCAGAATGACATTGCACAGAAGAACGCATGGAATCCTCAATACAATCAAGGAGCTAAAAATAAGAATGTAAATTCTAATGGTTCAGTAATACCGGTTAAGAAACTTGTAAGAGCAGCTGAGCCGATGATTGAGAATGCAATCTTACGGTTTTTATCTTTTGGAGTTACAAGAATCATTGCTAAAGCAGCTGTAGGTAATCCAAACATCATAAATGGATATTTACCTTGCATATATTGACCAGCATTAACTGTTCCATCACCTAACATATTGCATAATGTTTTGAACGTTAATGTTTGATCAACACCATCAAGTGTTACATGTTTACCAGCTAGTTGCGATAATAAAATTCAACAAGATTGGTCACCATTTACTAATGCTTCACCTGTATATCCTGTTGCTTGTGCAAAAGCAAATCAAGTATTATATGTGTTTCCAGCGTAAATTATGTTAGCTGCAGTATCTAAATTAATATTTCCACCAACTGATGTATATCATAACGGAGTATAAAAAGCATGGTGCAATCCAAACGGTACTAATGATCTTTCAATAAATCCGAAAATAAACGAGTTAAATCCATAAGTATATTTACCCATCATACCTAATCCTCAACCCATTCAATATAATCCCATACCAAATGCAGGTCAAATTAAAGAGAATAACATTGATAATGGAATCATTCCTAGAAATGTAATAATAGGAATAAATCTTACACCTGAGAAGAATCCTAGAATTTGAGGTAATTGAATGTTTTTAAATTTATTGTATAAGAATGCAACACAAAAACCAACTGTTAAACCACCAAACACTGATGTACATAAAGAATCAATACCTAAGTTCTTTGTAAATATCGCTCCGTATTGAGTTTTGTCTAAAGTTCAATACAAAAATTTATATATTTCTTCACCCGAAGCATTAGTTGATGGAATAATTAATGCACTTTGCAATCCACAAAATACAATCCATCCTACAAAGGCCGATAAACCAGATACACCTACATCTCCTGTAAATGTAATTGCAATGGCAATTGCAAACAAAACAGCTAAATTTTCAAAAACAATGTATCCTGGTTTTTTAATAATTAAACCAAAAATCTTTCCAAATTCGCTTGTTGCTTGTGAAGCAATAGCATTACCAATACCTAAAAATAAACCAGCAATTGGTAACATTGCGATAGGTAACATTAAACCACGAGATAATTTAGCAATAAATTCTCTTACACCACCAGATGAAGATTTTTCTTTTTGTTTAATTGCTTTGTGTTTGTTTCTTCCTAAATGTAATTTCATAATTGTTGTTATATTTAAATACTTTATTTATTATGATAGAAATTATGCAAAAGAACTTATTTTTTTGTAGAATCAGCAATTGCTTTTGCAGTCAATGGGGAGTTTTTTGTTAATCTTTTTACTGATAAATCAGAAACTTTGTCATTAGCTAAACGCAATTGGTTATTCGATTTAGTTAAATATTCTTTCACTTTTTCTAGTTCTTTAATTGATTTATCAATTTCCGCTATAGCGGATTCATAGTTTTTTGCAGCTAAAGTGTAATTTCTGTTAAATCCTTCTTTGAATTCGTTCATTTTTGCCTCAAAATTACTGAAATCACGGTCGGAATTTATTTTTTCAACTAATTGATATTTAAGATTTAAATTATTTAATGCCGCATTACGTAAAAGTGAAATAATTGCAATGAAAAATTGTGGACGAACTACAAACATTTTTTCATATTTGTGACTTACATCAACAATTCCTTTATTAAATAAAGTACTTTCTGGTTCAAGTGTTGTAACAAGAATAGCATATTCGCAATTCTTTTTCTTTCTATCTTTGTCTAATTTTTCATAAAAATCAGCATTTTTGTGTTTGCTTACTGTCAGATCGCTTTCATTTTTCATTTCAAACATAATTGAAATGAACTCTACTCCATTTCTCTTTTCTCTAAAGATAAAATCACCTTTAGTATTTTCTACAACTTGATTATCTTTGTCAAATTCTGCTTCAGGAAATGCCGTAGATCTTATTGCATCAAATTCGTTTTTGCAATATTGTTCTAGATCCTCACCAATCATCTTAGTAGATCTAGCCTTAAAGTTCTTGTAATGTTCAATTTCTTCGTCTTTTAGTTTTAGTTGTTCTCTAGTTACAAATTCTTTATTTTTAATATCTGACTGTAATTGATAAATTTGCTCTTTTAAATTAGAAATTTGTTTATTTTGAGAATTCTTTTCTTGTTCTTTTGCAAGTTTTATTTCAGAATCTTTTTGAGCAGTCAAAGATCTTATTTGAGTTTTTAATTCATTAATTTCATCTTTATACTTTCTTTCTACAGTTAGCTCAGAAAGTCTTTTTTCTTTTTTGATTTGCTCTTCGATATCATTTTTATATGCTTCTACTGAAATTAATTCACCCTTCGATGGATTAACAGTAAATTCATGTCCACATTTTGGACATTTAACTTTTAATATATCAGCCATTTTATCTCCCTTAAACATTAAGAATTAATGTTTATTATATGTTATTGAATATCTGAAGCGTTACCTAAATTGATCGCCATACAACTAACTAAAGAAATTCCAGTAAATAAAAGAATAACACTAAACATTAAAATAATAGTTGCTTTATTTTTTTTGATTCATCCAGTAAACCAATTACTCATAGCAATTTCGTTTTCAGAAACTGGATATTTATAACTTCTTCAAAACCAAAAACCCATTGGTATACATGCAACTAAGCAAATAACACCAATAGTAATAAAAACTATGTTCTCTACAGACATTTAATTAAATTAATTTAGAAGATTTAAGAATCTTTTCAATTCCTTCAATAGCAGCAGTTTCATCTAAGCCTTTTGCTTGAATTTCGATTTTATTGTTTTTCTTAACACCTAAAGCCATTAAATTAATTAATGATTTAGCATTAGCTGTTTTACCATCCATTAAAATTTTAATGTCAGATTTATACTTAGAAGCTTCGTTAGTAATTTTAGAAGCTGGTCTAGCATGTAATCCAATTGGATCGATAATTTTTACAGTGATTGATTTCATTTTATAACCTCGTATATATCTATTATATAGTAAATATTTTGTAATTTCAAATTATAGAAGAGGGTAATAAATCATCATTAAAGCAATTTTTAACTTGTCGAGTTTGTGTGAATTCTCTATTAAAAATTTATTATTAATTGTTATTGAATTAAACAATGTAAAATTTACATAATTAGTTAATTGTTGTGCTAAATCATTATTTTTAATAAGAATTGCATTTTCAAAATTAATTCATAGTGAGCGATAATCTAAATTATTCGATCCTGTAAACACATATTTATTGTCAATAATCATTAATTTAGAGTGAATAAAACCATTGAATTCATAAACTTTAATTTTTGCATCAATCATTTTTTTGTAATTATTTCTATTTAAAAGAACAACAAAAGTTTTGTCGTCATTTTGACCTGGACAAATTAGTCTTACTTTAATTCCACTCTGACTTGCAATGATTAAGCAATCAACTATATCATCTGTTGGAAAAAAATATGGAGAAATGATATCAATTGATTTTCTAGCTTTTAGAATTAAATTTAATATTTGGTTCTTAATGCTTTTCCCTTCGTAATCAGGAGAAGACTCAACTACTTGTGCATGAGTAATATTAGAAACTTTTTTAGGTACCAAAATTTTGTCTAATTTTTTATAAACATTATTAAATTCCTTTGAATCTCTTTTAATATCTGTCATAAAGCAGAAATCTTGACAAAACAATAAGTTCAAAGAGTTAACTATTTCTCCTTGTACTATGTAATTTAAATCTTTGAAATAGTTAGTTTTTTTATCAATTGATAAGTATTCATCACCAATGTTACTACCACCATATAAAGCAATTTTATTATCAATGATAATTCCTTTTCTATGAGAACGGAAATTAGTAGCACCTTTAAATATGTTTAATCCGTGTGGGTTAAATTTAGCAACGCATATTCCGGCTTCTTTTAATTCTTTTACATATTTTTTCGGAAATTTATTAGCACAACCTACTCAATCATAAATAAATCTAATTTTAATACCAGATTTTGCTTTTTTTATGAGTTCACTCATAATGCATTTTAATCAAAATCCTTGACGAACTATATACATTTGAATGTGAATAGTTTTTTTTGCAGATCTGATTAATTGTATTGAAGTCTTATAAAGATCCGGGTTTGAATCAATTACTTGAATTTTATTATTTCTATAAATTGGGCGGAATGAGTTATTTTTAGCAAAATTAAAAATATTTAATTCATCATGTGTTAGACCTAGTTGTTTATTTTTATAAAATTTTTCATTTTTAACAAAATTCGCTTGCAAAGAATTGTATTCTTTTCATTCTTTCTTTTTAAATGGAGTTGTTCCGAAAATAACAAAAAGAATATCACCAATCATCGGAAAGGCTAGAACAACAAATACTCAACACAATTTCACCATTGTATATCGTGTTGAGCTAACTATAAAAAAAGCAAACAACATGTCAATAATTAAAATTGCAACAATAACAGGAGCAAGAACATAAGTTTTGTCATATCCGTAATAAATTAATAAAGTTAAAAAAGAAAATAGTGCAATTAACACTATTGAAATAATGAAACTCATCCAAATCTTTAATTTATTCATGATTAATTAGAAAAAGATTTTTCTTTATTTCTTGATTTGGATTTTTGTTTTTTTTCAAAAACATTTTTATTAATAGTAATTAAATTACTTGCAGTAAACATTTTGATAATTTGGCTTGTTAATTTTTCAGGAACATCAGATAGTTTTTTAACTTCATCTAAGTGAACGCCTGTAATATTACCGTTAGTTTCACTAACAACAAAAGCAAAACAATCAAACTTCTCTGCAATACCAAACGCAGCACGATGACGTGCACCATATTGTACATTAATAATTTTTTTAGAAGTTGGTAAATAACTAGATACAGAAACTATTTTTCAATTTCTTACAATAATTGCTCCATCATGTAATGGAGATTTTTTATTATAAAAAATTGTATATATAAGCTCAGGAAAAAACTCAGATTCAATCCTATTACCAATGTTAATGTATTGATTTAAATTATCGTTTTTTTCGATAATTATTAAAGCTCCTACTTTGTCATTTGACATTTTAATCAGAGAAGAAACAAGTTTACCAATGAAAGCCATCATCTTGTTGTATTCATCTTTATCTTTCTTTTTAAAAAAATTCATTCTTTTAAAAACATCTTTACCATCAACTCTTAAAAACTCGCTTGCAAATTGAATAATAACAACTCAACACACAAGAATTAATAAAAGAATTAAAAGAATTAATAAAATAGTTTGCATATTTAATGATTATATATCATTAATTTATTGTAAATAATAGTCAAATAATTTGTTGTTATTTTGCGCTTTTTCACAAGTTCCGAATTTAATATTTTTTGTTTTTAAATACTCAATGTTAGAGATTAGATTTTTGTTTTTTAAATCTGCATCATTAAACACTATTAATATTTTAGAAATCATGTTTTTACCGAAATTGTTTATAAATGTATTAAT
>CATEWF010000039.1 GCA_949527715.1 uncultured Mycoplasmatota bacterium
ATATATCAATATATTAATTAAAATAATAATAAGTATATTATTATGAAAAAAGCATTGAAGAAAAGTATTACTGTTCAACAATTAATTGATCAATTTGATTTTCAAATTGTTTACAAAGGTAATACAAGAAACAAAATTGAAATTCCAAGTTTAAATCGTACCGGCATTGAACTTGCGTCTAAAGTTGTTTTTAATAAAATTCTAACAACTGTTTTATGAAGTGGTAATGAAAACAAGTTTTTGGCTTCATTAAAAAGCGAAAAAGAAATTATGGAGAGGTTTAAATTTGTTCTTGATTTGTGTCCGCCTGCAATCATTATTACACGACATTTTACATATACTAATTTACTTTTAAAAGTTGCTAAGAAATACAAAACTACTATTTTACGTAGTGATTTGACTTCTTCAGAACTTTATTTAACTGTTGCACAATGAATTAATGTCCAATTAGCTAAATATACAATGGTTCATGGAACATTAGTTAGTGTATTTGGAGTTGGGGTTTTAATCCAGGGTGAATCTGGTGTTGGTAAATCAGAGATCGCAATGGAATTAATTAAAAAGGGTCACTTATTTGTTGCTGATGATGCAGTTGATATTGCAAATATTGGTGGAGAAATTTATGGTAAATCAAATGCAATTTCAAGTTCATTTATTGAAGTACGAGGTATTGGTATAGTTAATGTAGCAAAAATGTTTGGAGTTGAAAAAATTGAAAATTCAGCCACTGTTAATATGATTATTGAAATGAAAAAAGTAGATAATCTTCAGCGTCAAGAATTTGAACGAGTAGGTAAGCAAATCAATTACAAAAATGTTATGGGTATAAAAGTACCTTTATATACTTTACCAGTTACTCCAGGTAGAAAAATGAGTGATTTAGTTGAATCTGCAGTTACAGATTTTAAACTTAAAGAAGATGGGTATTTTTCAGCTTGTGAATATTTAGATAATTACAAAAAGGTTATTAAATAATGAATTGATTAATTGCTGTTCCTGGTCCTGATCATATATATACTGATTCAGATAAAATCGCATTTTGAATAGGAAACATATCAATTGCTTGATATGGTTTATTTGTTTTTTTCGGATTTGTTGCAGCAATAGTTTTTGGTGTAATTAAATTGTGAAAATGATATAAAGTTCCTGTTGATCCTTTTTATTGATTTTGCTTAATGGGTATACCAATGGCAATCTTCGGAGCAAGATTTTGATCATGTTGTTTGGGGGATGCTCAATGAAATTCTTTTTGAGCATTCAAAGATGGCGGTTTGGCAATAGAAGGTGGAGTAATGTTCACTGTATTGTTAGCTTGCTGGTGGTTTCCTTTTATATTAAAACGCCCTAAATATCAAATAAGAGATTTGTCAAAAGATACTTCTAAACCAGTTGTAAGAAGGGTTTCAATGTGAGTGTACGTTGATGCAATTGTTCCTTGCATTTTGCTTGGTCAATTTTTTGGTAGATGAGGTAACTACTTTAACCAAGAGTTGTATGGTCCTGTAGTTACTAATGATAGCTTTTGTTGATTCTTGCACAATTGCTTACCAAGAATGTATATTAATGGAGAGTGACATCACCCTTTATTCTTTTATGAAGCAATAGCTAATCTTTGTTTCTTTATCGTTTTATATGTTGGCATTGAAGTGGTACCATGTAGAAAGTGTGGAGACTTAGGAATCATTTATTTCTTATGATATGGTGTTTTGAGAATGTCTCTTGAACCATTAAGAGCTTCTCAATATACTTTTGATTTAACGTATGTAACTACAGGCATATGAATTGCAGCAGGAATAATAATGTTGTTGTTAAATTGATTCTTAATTTCTAAAATTCGTAAATATGCACCTTATTACTATGTTTGAGAACAAATTAGATATGCTTGCGTAAATAGATCTAATAATTCTAAGCTTAAATCAAAAAAACGTACTTTAGAAAATAAAAAAAATTCTTTATCTGAATTATCAATTAATTCAAATACATCTGAATATAAACAAATAAGTGATGAAATTATTCAAATAAATAATAATATATTTAATTTACAAAATAAAATAGTTATAGATAATAAAACACATGAAGTAAATGCTAAGAAGTTTGTAAGAACCGATGAACAAATGCTTTATTATAGGAACAAATAATTATGCCAATTTATACAAACACTGCTAATGATTCAAATACATATGATGCCTTAATAATTGGTGCAGGTCCTGCTGGCTTAACTGCAGCAATTTATTTAAGAAGAGCAAATTACAAAGTTGGATTTATTGAAAAAGATGTGCCTGGCGGCAAAATGGTTAATACTCCGGTCATTGAAAACTATCCAGGTGCAGGAAAAATTCAAGGTGCTGATTTGGCACTTAACATGTATCAACAGTCTGTTAATTTAGGAGCACAATACATTTATGGAAATGTGTCTGCATTTGAAAAACAAGAAAGATATTTTGTAGTTTTTACTGATGATGGTGTTACAAGGTTTTGCAAAACATTAATAATTGCTTCTGGAACTACAGAAAACAAATTAAATTTACCTAACGAAAAAGAATTAGAAGGAAAGGGGATATCACACTGTGCAATTTGCGATGGTTCTTTTACAAAAGGTAAAGATGTCGCTATTGTTGGAAGCGGAAGTGGCGCATTAGCAAACGCTCTATATCTATCTAGTATTTCTAATCATATATATATGATTAATAGATCTGAAAAATATAAAGATACACAAGATTTTATAACTAAATTATCTAAAAAACAAAATGTAGAATTTTTTTACAATACACAAATCTCTGAATTAATCGGAAAAGATAAATTGGAAGGAATCAAGATTACTAATAAAAATGGTGAAACTAAAAAATTAAATCTTTCATACATTTTTGTTTATGTCGGAAGCAATCCTTCAACTTCTTTTGTCAGGGAAAATAACATAATTGCTGAAAACGGAATAATTAAAGTTGACTCTAATATGGAAACTTCTATTCCAGGATTATATGCAATTGGTGATGTTAACAAGATTAAAATTAGACAAATCACTACCGCTACAAACGATGGAACAATAGCAGCCCTTAGTGCAATAAATTTTTTAGAAAAATGAGAGTAGGCTTAACTTTCAGTGAAAAAATAAAACAAGAGTTGACACAAAACAAATATAGTAATCAAGCACAAAAAGCTATTTTGTATTCGTTTTTGGTCAACTCATTAACAATTAAATTAAACGAAAAAGGAGTAACTTGAGAAGTTAAATCCCAATTTAATTTTATTGTTAGATTTATTAGCAATATTTTTTCTGAATTGTTTGATGTTAATAAAAAGATTATGTATTCAAACATTAAACACCTTAACAATAAACGAGATTATTTATTATCAATTAATGGTAATTTTGATCAAATAGTTAATGATTTAGGAATTTATGCAAAACCTATAGATGTAATTAAAACCGACGCTCAAATGAAAGGCGTTTTAGTGGGGGCGTTTTTGAGTGGAGGAAGTGTAAGTTCTGTTAATAACAGAAGATATCATCTTGAATTAAGATCAAATAATATTTCATATTTGTTGTTTATTCAAACAATATTAAATAAATTTAATATTTCTATTGCTCTTTTACAAAGAAGAAAGAGTTATATTTTATATATCAAAAAAAGTTATGATATTTCTGATTTTTTAAAATTAATAGGTGCAAATAATTGCATGCTTGAATTTGAAGATCAAAAAATATCAAGAGATTTATATACTCAAATTCATAGATTAAATAATCTTGATATTTCTAATATTAAAAAATCATCTGCAGCCGGTAATAAGCAAATCCAAAAAATTAATCAAATAATTGATACAGATGTATTTAAAAAACAAAGCAATAAATTTAAAATATTTTGTCAAATAAGACTTAAAAATCCTGATGCATCATTGAATGAAATTTCAAAAATATTTTTAAATGACTACAACATTAAAATTCAAAGAACGTCTGTTAATCATCTAGTTAATAAATTGATGAATTTATAACTATTTAACTAAATAAACATTATATTTATCTGCCATAAGCATACGATAATATCTTGCCATTGAATGTTTTTCACCATATAGTACAATATTTTTACTCTTATCTAATTTAGTTGGATATTCCTCTTTAAATGTTCGCGGATCAATCCGAACACTAAAAATTATGTGCCCTTCTTTTCACATTCTTTCTGTAAGTATTTGTACTATTTGATACTTACCACTAGTGGTTATTTTTCTCAAATTTCTTTTATTTATGTATTTTGGTATAAATCCATTTAATGAAATGTTTTTAATATTAAACATATTAATATTATAATTCTTATACAATTAATATATGAGCGCAGCTTCAATCGTACTTTTAATTATTTCTATTGTTTGTTTAATAATTGGACTATTATTGTCTGGTTCTGGAACAACTAATGGATTAACTAATATAATTGGTCAAGATCTTGAATTATTTAAAAAAACAAAAGATCGTGGATTTATTAAAATCCTTCAAATGACCATGTTTTTCTTAATGATTGTTATGTTGGTTCTCTTAATTTTATCTATTGAACTTGGCTGATAATTTATGTCAAGTCAGAATACTGATAACTTAAAACAAAATATTCAAAAAATAGTTATTGAAGATGGAAGACCAATTCCAAAAGCAATACTAATTTCTAAAGTTTGTCGTGCTAATAAATCTGTTTCAATAAAAAATATTGAAAATGTAATCGATGAGATGATAAAAATTGGTAATCTTAGAATTTTATCTAAATCTGGTAAGATTCAACTTGGGTATGAAGATGCACCAGTTGATACTTCTAAAACATATGAGGGAGTAATTAGAATTAATTCTAAAGGTTCTGGTTTCATTAAACTAGATAATGAAGATAAAGCAAAATATTTTGTTTATAGAACAAATTTAAATCAGGCTTTAGATGGTGATAGGGTTGAATTTGCATTACTTAAGAAAGTGCCTAAAAAAGATCTATTAGACGCTGTAGTATTAAAAATAATTTCTCATGGAAAAGATTTTTATACTGGCTTAATAAATATAAATAAAGACGGAACATATAAAGTTACTATCGATGACGAAAAAATGTATCTGCCAGTAAAACTAGATTCTTTGCAGGGATTAGTTGATGGACAAAAAGTTTTAGTTAAAATTAAAACCTATGAAAAAGATACAGCTTATGGAACTGTTTCAAAAATAATTGGCCACTCTAGTGATGTTGGTGTTGATGTTTTATCAATTGTTTATGATAATGGAGTGGAACCAAATTTTACTCCCGATGTCCTAGACTATGCTAGAAAAATAGAATTAAATATTGATGATTATCAAAGAAAAATAAGAAAAGATTTAACAAACCTTCCTATTGTTACAATCGATCCAGCCACATCAAAAGATTTTGATGATGCTATTTATGTAAAAAAGAACAATGATGATGAATATTATCTTTGCGTTTGTATCGCGGATGTAAGCCATTATGTAAGATATAAGTCACCACTTGATGAATCTTCGTATAAAAGAGGTTGTTCAATTTATTTAGTAGATAGAGTCATACCAATGTTGCCTCATAATCTTTCTGACGATATTTGTTCATTAAATCCAAATGTTGAAAGATTGACTTTAACATGTGATATGTTAATAAACAAATCTGGAAAGATTAAAAACATTAAAGTTTATCCATCAATAATCAAAAGTCATCGTAGATTCTCTTATGACGAAGTAAATGATTATTTTAACAATAAATCATCATTAGAAAAAGATACACAAGAGATTAAAAACATGCTAAAAGATGCTCTTGAACTTCACAAGATTCTTGATGCAGAGAAAAAACATAGAGGATATATTGCCTTTGAAATCCCTGAACCAATTATTAAACTTGACAACAAAGGCTTCCCAATCGATATCTTAACTAGAAAACTCGGAACTGCACAAAATATGATTGAAAATTTTATGGTAGCAGCCAATGAAGCAGTAACAATTTATGCTAATCAAAAAAAATGACCATTTGTTTATAGAATTCATGAAAAACCAAATGAAGAAAAACTAAAAACTTTTTCTATAGAAGCTAAAAAGTTAAATTTTAGAATTACAACTAATGTTGAGGACATAGAATCAATTGACATTGCCAAATGAATCGAAGACAACAAAGATAATAAAAATATGGATCTTATAAATTTGATGTTATTAAGAAGTATGGCTAAAGCAAAATATTCAACTGAGAATCTTGGCCATTTTGGTTTAGCACTAGAAAACTATACTCACTTCACTTCTCCAATACGTCGTTATCCAGACTTATTAGTTCATCGAATTTTTTGAATGTATGAATTTGAAAAAAACAAAATTACTGATTCAAATAGAAATCACTTTACCGAACAACTTGATGATTGTTGTAAACAATCATCTGATTGTGAAAAAATTGCAATTAATTGTGAAAATGATGTTAATGCAATGAAATTTGCAGAATATATGACAAAACATATTGGCGAAGAATTTGAAGGTTTTGTTTCTGCTGTTTCTGCATTTGGTTTATTTGTTGAGTTACCAAATACAATTGAAGGGTTAATTAAACTTCCTAATTTAAAAACCGATTTTTATTCATATGATGAAAAGACAAATCAGTTAATTGGTAAAAAAACCGGAACGAGATTCTCTCTTGGATCAAAAGTTAGAGTGAGAGTAATATCTGCTGATAAACAAACTAGAAAAATTGAATTTGAATTAGTAAAATTTTTAGGTAACCGTTAATTATGAAAATATTATTTCCTAATAAAAAAGTCAATTTCAATTATTTTGTTGAAGAAAAATATGAATGTGGAATTGAATTAAAAGGTACAGAAGTAAAATCTTTAATGAAAGCAAACGCTAACATAGATGAATCTTTTGTTATTATTAGAAATAATGAAGCCTTTGTGATTAATATGTACATTGCTCCTTTTAAAGAAGGAAATATAAATAATGTTGATTCAAATCGTAATAGAAAACTTTTGTTACATAAAAATGAAATTCTTAAAATTGATTACACTATTAAAAAACAAAAATTAACAATAATCCCTACTAAAGTTTATTTACAAAATGGAAAAATAAAAATGGAAATAGCCATTTGCAAATCAAAAAAAGCTCCAGATAAAAGAAATGATATTAAAAAACGTGACGCAGATAGAGAATCACGTAAATATTAATTTTCATTTTTAAATATTGCTATTCAGTTTTTAAATTATTTACTTTAATAATTGTTTTAATAACTGTTGATGTTTGTTTATTAAACTCTTGTTGTTGTTTGATGAAATTTAAAACAACTTTGTTAAAGTCATCTTGTTTATCTAAACGTTTAAAAATTCGTTCTAATATTTGACGATTAGAAATTCTTGGAGGTTTTGCTCTTGGTTTCCTTTTCTTTGTTTTCTTAGATGGTTCTAGCATGACTTTACCTGATGTATTAGTCTCTTGTTTAAGATTCGAATATTTATACTCTTTCTTCATATATATTATAAACTCCTATTTTGTAGTAAATTAATCTTACCACCAAAACGAAAAAATAGAGGCACAAGAAAAGTCTGTATTTTGTTCAAAATAAGTTAAAAATTATTCAAATTTATTTCTAATAAAAAATATGTTAAATTTAAAAATTCTTATTTTAATTAAATTCTTTATAATTTAAAAAATCGAGGAAATAATTATGGCACATTCTATGAAACAAGCTTGCGCAAATAGAAATGACGAATTATATACCCCCCCCCCACTTGTTTATTCTTTACAACCTTATTTAGATAAGTTATATAAAAAGTTAAAAAAGAAATTAAAAAGGGATCCTATTATTTGGTTACCATTTGATACCTCAAAAAGCGAATTTGTTTATATGTGTAAAAAATATAAATATAAATTTGTTTTTTCACATATAGATTTAGGAAAAGATTTTTTTAAATATGAACCAAAAATCTGAGACATTGCTGTTTCCAACCCGCCATTTTCAAAAAAACTAGAAGTTTTTAAAAGACTAAATAATTTTAAAAAACCGTGGGCAATGATAATGAATATGATGGCGCTGAATTACCAATGTATTGGCAATTATTTTGCCGATAATTGCCCACAAATGTTAATAGTAGATAAACGTGTGTCTTTTGATGGAAACCCTTCATCTTTTAATAGTAGTTATATTTGTGGTTGTGGGTTTTTACCAAAAGATTTAATTTTTAAACACATTAAAAACAATAATGCTAAAGAAAATTTCATTCCTTCTCGTATGTATAAGGAAAGAAGGAGATAGTATGTCAAATTCAAATAGATTATCTGAAGTACAGAAAAAATTAGGTGGTGGGAAAACTCTTACCAAAATATCAAATGGAATGGATGATTTGATAACTCAATGTGTCGAAGAAACAAAAATGCATTTAATTTCGGTTTTTGGAAATAATATTAAACTTCAGCATGAAACCAAAATTTTTCTAAAGGATGTTATTGATAAATTAAAAAAAACCTATCCAAATGAGAAATGAGTTTATAAGTTCAATACATCTTACATGAAACCAGATGGAGGATTTTTATACTTATTAGATAAAAACAGTAACAAATACCCAATATTAATTGTTGAAATGAAAAAACAAGGGACAAATGATGAAGTTATAGCAACTAAAGGAAAAAAACAGGCAAGTGGAAATGCTATAGAACGGTTGGGGAAAAATGTAATTGGATTAAGAACTTGGATGAAAAATGAATCTATTTTTCCTTTTGTTTGTTTTGGATATGGATGGGATTTTAAACCTGAATCAACTATTTTAGATAGGGTTGGTACTATTGCTGAATTTGGCGAATTAAACACAACAAATTTGCACGATACTGAGCACACAAAACGAGGGTCGTTTTATTTTAATCAACATCCTCTTACAAAAAAAGAGATTTCTGCAATATTAAATGAGATAGCAGTAAACTCTGTGTATTATTATTTTTCAAAATATAGTCGAGAAAAATTTATTTAAAAAAGCGGTATTAACCGCTTTTCTAAATTGAAATATAAAGTGCAACACTTAATATTTTTATAACACAAAGGAT
>CATEWF010000040.1 GCA_949527715.1 uncultured Mycoplasmatota bacterium
AACAAAACACGGATTTAAACCAATGCTTGTTGGGTTAGATATTTATCGTCCCGGTGCAATTGATCAATTGAAACAACTTTCTACAGAAATTAATGTAGATTTTTATGATCACGGGTCTCAAAATCCTAGAGACACCGCAGTAGAAGCTTTAGAAAAAGCAAAACAAAATAAAAACGATTTTATTATTTTTGATACTGCTGGACGTCTACAGACAGATGAAACTTTAATTAAGGAATTAGTTGATTTAAAAAAGATTATTAAACCATCAGATACTTTATTAGTAGTTGATGCAATGAGTGGTCAAGATATGATTAATGTTGCAACAGAATTCAATGATAAATTAAATTTATCAGGGATCATCATTACAAAATTAGATTCTGATGCAAAAGCTGGTGTTGCTTTATCCCTTACAAGCTTATTAAATGTTCCAATCAAGATGTCAGGTATTGGTGAAAAGATTGGGTCGTTAGATTTGTTCTATCCTGAAAGAATGGCAGATCGTATTCTTGGTTTGGGTGATATTATGACACTTGCAGAAAAAGCTGCAGATGTTATTGATGAAAACCGTTCTAAAAAAACTATTATGAGAATGTTGTCTGGAAAAATGGATTTAGAAGATTTACTATGACAAGTTCAACAAGTTAACAAAATGGGCTCATTAGATTCAATTGTTAAAATGATGCCAGGTACTCAAAAAATTTCAAAAGACCAAGTTGAACTAGCAGAAGAAAAAATTAGAATCTGAAAGATTCTAATGAATTCAATGACTCTAAAGGAAAGAAGAAATCCTGCTTTAATTCGTAAATCAATTTCTAGACGTACAAGAATTGTGAATGGTTCAGGAAGAAAACCAGATGAATTAAATAAAATGCTTAATGAGTTTGATAAAACCAAAAAGAAAATGGATGAAGTAGCATCAGCATTGAGAAAAGGTAAGAATCCAATGAGTATGTTGAAAAATATGCGTTAGTCAACATCAAAAATTGTTGTTCTAATTAATGGACGTTTCTTTTTGTGTCTTCAAATAAATGATCCAGCAACATTTTCACAAATTTTTCTAATTTCGTTATTATTGATCGAAGATTGTTGTTTGTTCATTAATTCTTCTATATTTGTTTTGATTGTATATGAAATTTTTGTAATTAATCCATAATGAGATTTTGCGTAAATGCAACCTCTAGTAGAAACAACCGGATTATCAATTACTTTTTTATTCTTTCTATCAATCAATAACGTTATGTTAAATACACCATCTTGTGAAAGAATACGACGATATTTTAATAAGCCATCAGAATCACTATTGATATTGTTACCATCAACATAGACATCATAGATGTCTATAAAATCATTTGTTGCTTTTGCACTATGATTTAATAACTCAATTTTTTGACCATTTGTTACTTGAATAACATTATCAGGATTAATTCCTGCATTAGAAGCATTTTTTCTTAAAGATTTTAGCATTTTATATTCGCCATGAATTGGAATTAAATATAAAGGATTAATTAACTTAAACATCAATTGTTGCTCTGTTTCTGTTGCGTGTCCAGAAGCATGTAGTTTTTGTTCTTGTTTGTTAGTTATGATTGTAATGTTTTTTCTTGAAAGTTTATTTAACAGTTTCTCAACGCTTTCGTAATTTCCCGGAATTGGATTAGATGACATTATTAGAGTATCAGTTGGTTTAAAAGTAATTCAAGCATGTTTTCCCATAGCCATTTGATTTAATGCTGCCATTTCTTCGCCTTGTGATCCAGTACACAAAACTAAAATTTCATTATCAGGATATTTTTCAATTTCTCTAGCTTCAATAAATCAATCATCACTAACATTTAAGAAACCAACATCTATTGATGTCTCAATATTTGTTATCATTGATCTACCGATTAAACAAATCTTTCGATTATTTTTAATTGCAATTTCAATAATTTCTTCAATTCTTCCTAAGTTAGAAGCAAAAGTAGATAGGAAAACTCTACCCCTTGCATTATCAATAATTTTTTTAATTTCATTAATAATGTATTTTTCACTGACAGAGAAACCTTGAGTTTCTGAATTTGTAGATTCACACAACAAAATATCAATATCTCTTCTGCCTAATTCAGCCATTTTTTGAATATCTGATTCATCACCCTGTGTAGAAAAATCAAATCTAAAATCACCAGTTGATACAATTTTTCCATTTGGTGTTTCAAAATATATACCAAAAGCATCTGGAATAGAGTGACACACTCGAAAGAATTCAATCTTAAAGTGTTTTGATCGAATTATTTTGCTATCATCAAATGTTTCAAATGAATATTGTTGTAGATTTTTATGTTCTTTTAATTTCTTCTTAATAATACCTGTAGTCAACTTTGCGGCATAAATTTTAGGAATTGATACTGTTTTTAATAAATATGGGATACCACCTATGTGATCTTCGTGGGCGTGAGTAACAATCAATCCTTTGATTTTATCCTTATTTTGAACTAAGTAATCGAACGGACAAATAATTGAATCCACTCCTAATAAATCGTTAGCATCAGCAAATTTAATTCCGCAGTCAATTACATAAATTTCGTCATCATGTTCAATGACATACATGTTTTTCCCAATTTCTTCAATTCCACCTAATGCAAATATATATGTTGGTTTGTTAGAATTTTCCATTTTTTCTCCTATAAAGGTTTTCAATTTTTTTCTGTATAAAATTTATTTTGCTCATTTATATGATCGTAATAAAGTATTCCAGATAAATGGTCTATTTCATGTTGCAAACATATTGAAAGTAAACCTTCAGCATTTATTGTAACATCTTTATTATTTAAAAGATCATAAGCTTTTACAATTATTTTCGAATTTCTTGGAACATATCCTTTGTGATCTTCTTTTACACTAAGACAACCTTCCCCAGATTGTAGGTATGTAATACCTAATGACCTAGAAACAATCTTGGGATTAGCCAACAAATACCGATATTGTTGTCCATTAAATTCAAAATTAATATAAATTACTTTTTTTAAGAAACCAACTTGTGGTCCAGCTACTGCAATTCCAGGGCGAATACCATATTCTTGCTCTTGTCCTTTATCACATGCATCAATGTATGACATCATTTTATTAATGTATTCTTGATCTTCTTTGGATATAGGAATAGAAACGTCTTTTGAGACTTCTCTTAAGAGTTTATTTGAATCTAGCAATATTCAAGATTGTTTTGGTTTCATTAAAAAATGTGAATATATTAAGATAATTGTATAAAATATTATAGCATAAGATTAGTTATTAAATATAATATACAAATATATGAACAAGAAAATTCAACCTAATCTAAAGGAAACAAAGTTCAAATGTGCTTCATGTGGTACAGAATTTACTATTTTGTCTACCAATAAAGCTGAAGTAGTTACTCTTGATGTTTGTTCAAATTGCCACCCATTTTATAAAGGTGGTCTATCTGATCAAAAAGTTAAAGGACGTGCAGAAAAACTTTCTAAGAAATTTGAAGCTGGAAAAACAACTTCTACAACTAAAAAAGTTAAAACTGTTAAAACTAAAAAATCAGGTAACAAGAAAGTTGTTAAATCTTTAGACGAACTTACATCAACTGAAAAATAACATCATTTGTCTTCTTTCATAATAAAAGACGATATCGTCTTTTTTATGTAATAGAAGATTTTTTATACATACCATGGAATACAATAAAAGATTATTTGAATCACTAGAATCAATATCAAACAAGTATTTAGAGCTTAATAAGCAGCTTGAATCTGCTAATTTACCTATTAATCAATTAACTGAAATTAATAAGCAAATTAAGCATGCGGCACCATTACATGATAAATTCTTAGAATATAAAAAGTTAATTGATAATGGAGCGCAAGACGAAAAAATATTATCTAGTGAAACCGATAAAGATTTAATTGACTTAGCTAAAATGGAACTAGATGAAATAAAAACTCAAATTCCAACATTAGAAGAACAAATTAAAATTTTATTATTACCAGTTGACCCAAATAATGAAAAGAATGTTATTGTTGAAATGAGACCTGGTGCAGGAGGAGACGAATCATCTATATTTGTTGCCGATTTATTTGATACATATAAAAGATTTGCTGATAAGCAAAACTGAAAAATTAAAATAATGGATATTTCACAAAACTCTTGTGGATATGATTACATTTACTTCAATATTTCTGGTGAAAAAGTATATTCAAAAATGAAATTTGAATCTGGGGTTCATCGAGTTCAACGTGTTCCTGCAACAGAATCAAAAGGTAGAGTACATACTTCTACAATAACAGTTGCTGTATTACCTGAATTTGATGCTGTAGATGTAAAAATTAATCCTGCTGATTTAAGAATTGATACATATAGAGCCTCAGGAGCCGGAGGTCAACATGTTAATAGAACCGAATCTGCTGTAAGAATCACTCATATACCAACAGGTGTAGTAGTAAGTTGTCAAGAAGGTAAGTCACAATTTGAAAATAGAGATACTTGTATGAAAATGCTATATTCAAAACTTTGAGAAAAACAAGAAACTGAAAGAAACGAGAAAATATCATCTATGAGAAAATCTCAAGTTGGTACAGGTGATCGTTCTGAAAAAATAAGAACATACAACTACCCTCAAAATAGAATTACTGATCATAGAATTGGTTTAACATTAAACAAACTTGATCAAATCATGCAAGGTAATCTTGATGAAATAATTGACCCATTAATTGCCGATGAACAAACAAGATTAATGAGTGAATTAAAGATTTAAAATGACTTTTTTTGAAGCCTTTAATAAAATTAAGAAAAATCATTCAACAAATGATCTCGTTATTTTTGAAATCATTTTTTATTTATCAAAAAAAGTAAAGGATAAAGTTTCATATATAACAAATAGAAATAAACAAATTGATTTTAAATTTAAAGATTTATCTAGTAGGTGTGATGAGTATTTTATATCAAACAAACCGTTAGGTTCGATAACTAAAAATACAAGATTTTTAGGATTAGATATTGATGTTTTTGAAAATATTTTAGTTCCTAGAAATGATACTGAGTTTGTTTGCGAGATAGCAAAAGAAAAAATAAACGAAAAATTTAAAAATAAAAATATTGAAATAGTTGATTTGTGTTCTGGAACGGGCAATATTGGATTATTTTTAAAAAAAGAATTTAAGGAAGCGAAAGTTACTTGTCTTGATATTAATCCTGTTTCTATTAAAAATATCAAACATAATGCAAATAAAAATAAAATTTCTGTAAATACAATTGAAGGAGATTATTTTGAAACTTTAATAAATAACAAATTAAAATTTGATGTAATTGCAATGAATCCACCATATGTTGCAAAACACGAATTAGATGATACTATGAAAAATTATGAATTAGAGATTAGTTTTATTAATTCAAAAAAACCTAATGATTTTTATTACAATATAATTTCTAAACGCAAAAATGTAATCAAGAACATTAATGATTATTTAATGATATTTGAAATTTCTTCAACTCAAAAGAGCAATTTAGAAAAATGGTTGATTAAAAATAATATCAATTTTGAATTTTACAAAGATTTATCAAAAAAATATAGAGTGCTAATCATTTCAAATGATTAAATGCATTGTTATTTTTTTAATTTGCTGTTTTGCAATTCTCGAATAAAATTATTTGCTTTATCAACTAAACTTTTATATTCAGGCGCTTGTTTAAATGCTGGATTCTTTATATTGTGCTCAAGCTTATTAAAAAAAATTCTTTCGAAATAAAGATCATAATTTTTTGAAATTTCACTGTTGTCATTTTTTATATTCTCATATGCTTCTTTCATTACTAAAAAAATGTCATTTGCTTTTTTGTAATTAAATTCAGACAAAGCACGCGAATTCATTGTTTCTCTTAACATATATAGTACCTCAGGCCTAAAAATGATTGATTTTGCTTTTGAATATGTTAAGATTTGATAGTATAAATCTTCCAAATACATATCCTTTTCTTTAAATCATATATTGTTATTCAAAATAAATTTTTTTGAATATGCTTTGGCTCATACAGAACATTTATCTTGGATGACGTTTTTTCAATTATTAATGTTAACAGGATGTTCTGTATAAAATTTAATACCTGCTGCATCAATAATTTTACCATCACTCATTAATATTCTATTTTCAAAAGAAAGAATATCAAGCTCTTGTCACTTATTAAAGGATTCATTGATTATTTCAAAACAAGTTGGCAATAAATAATCATCTGAATCCACATATACTATTATTTCTCCGATTGAATTTTTTACTCCGACATTTCTTGCGTTTCCAGGACCTAAGTTATTTGGCAAGTTAATAACCTTATAGTTTTCGTGTTCTTTTGCGTATTTATTTATAAACTGAGCAATAGAAAATTTTCTAGAGCAATCATTAACTAAAATAACCTCAAAATTTTTGTATGATTGATTATTTATTGAATCAAAACATTCGGCAAGAAAATTTTGATTTGTATCAAATATAGGGATTATTACGCTTATTTTATTATTTATCATTATTTAACTTTATATAATTATATATAAATATCTACTTGACATGATTGTTTTACAAACCAAAAAGAATAATAAAAATCATACTTTGTGTGTTGATGTTTTGTCTGATAAAAATAATTGAAAAAAAGTTTTAAATAAGACAGTTAACAAATTTATTAAAAGTGGTAATGTAAAAGGGTTTAGAGCTGGACATATCCCGTTTGATGTTGCCTTAAAACAAATTAAAGAAACAAAATTGTATTCAGAAGGAATTCAAGAAATTGTTTCCATCACATTTAATGAATTATTGAATAGTAATTTTGTTAGCAATAACAACATTATTGAAGACGCTCCCCAAATAAAAATATTGTCAGTAAACGATGCAGAAGTTAAAATTCAGTATATTTTTGATATTTCTCCAAACGTTATTTTAGGTGATTATAAAAAAGCTTTTAAAAACTATGTTAAACCAACAACTAGTGAATTAGAAATCGATAACCAACTCCAAATGTTTGTAAAAAAAATAAATGTTATTCATACAAAACAAACATCTGAAATTGTTTCAAAAAACAGTTTAGTTACTATAGATTATCAAGGAACTATAGATAATCACCCATTTCCTGGATCAAGTGATTCAAAGTACAATTTAACAATTGGTTCTGGTGATTTTTTACCTGGTTTTGAAGAAAAACTAATTGGACATAAAGTCAATGATGAGGTTAAATTTCAACTAACAACACCATCTGATTTTTATTTGGAAAATTTGGCCAATAAAAAAGTTGATTACATAGTAAAAATTAAATCTATTTCAAATAGTGATTACCATACAATTACAGATAATTTTGTTAAAAAATTATCAATTAAAAATGTTAATAGTGTTTCTCAATTAAAAGAATGGTTTAGATACAAAATATTAATACAAAAAGCTAACATACAAAGAGAACAAATAAAACAAAAAATTACTGATATTTTAAGTAAAGAATCAAAAATAGATTTTATCCCTGAGTCTATTTTTAATCAACAAAGAAAATCAATTATCGAACAATATAGACAAATTTCTAAAAATAAAGGTCTTTCTTTAGAGGGGTTCGTATGTAAAGACCAATCTATTGGTACCATGACAAATTTTTATGAATTAGTTGACAAAAAAGTTGTTGAAAATGTTAAATTAATGTTTGCTATTGATAAATTAATTGATGAATACAAAATTGAGTCCACCGAAAAAGAAAGAAAAAATATTTTAAATTCTTTATCTGTCAAATACAATATGTCAATAGATGATGTTGAAAATAAAGTGGGGAATGAATATCAGATATTAATTGCAAATTTATTAAAAGATAAACTTTTTAATAAACTAATAAGTTTAATAGAGGGAAAATAATATGATAAGTGTAATTGTTCCTTGTTACAATACATCAAAAAAATATTTGTCGAAATGTTTGGAATCTATTGCTAATCAAACAAACAAAGAATTTGAATGTATTATTGTAGATGATTGTTCTTCTTCATTAACAACCACAAAATTTTTAAAAAAATGAGTTTCTCAAAATAAAAATTTTAAATTAATAGTAAATAAAAATAATTGTGGACTTGGATTGACACGGAATATTGGATTTGAACACTCAACAGGAGAAATAATAGTATATGTGGATTCAGATGATTACCTATCATTTGATGCATTAGAAGATATTAAAAATGTTTTTAATTCATATGAAAGTATTGATTTCTATTGATTTAGTTTTTATTATGTGTCGCAACAACATGGACTTGTTTTTGATAAAAAATGACCTAACTTAGACTCACCAATCAAACTTGAAAATTTTAATTATGTTTTGTCATTATCAAAAATGGCTTGATTAAAAGCGTACAAGAGAGAGTTTTTATTGGATAATAAAATAAATTTTATTAATAAAAAAATGTATTCAGAAGATACATATTACAACGCAGTTTGCCTATCAAAAACAAAATCTTTTATTATCAAAGACAAGAAAAACTACTACTATAATTCAAATGTAGAGAATTCCATTACAAGTACACAATTTTCAGTAGAAAAAGCAAACGATCTTCTTGACAATTTTATAGAAGCTTATTCATTTATTAAAAATGACAATAGTTATTTATCAAAAAACTATCTTACTTTTTTTAAAACTAATTTCTTTGCTGAATTAAAACAATTTAATGTTTTCAGAGGAAATGAAAAATTTGAAGAAGTTTTTTTAAAAGTTGATTCTTTTGTTTCTTTATTAGAAAAATAATATTTTTTGTTTCAAATTGTCAAGGAAAATGGTCAAAACTC
>CATEWF010000041.1 GCA_949527715.1 uncultured Mycoplasmatota bacterium
AGTGCACACCATTATTTTATCATTGGTGTTGCACTTTTAATTGCAATTTGGGAAAGCGGTATTAACCGCTTTTTTTAATAATCTTTTCTGTCTAGTTTAAAGTAACCTTGTGGGTGTTTACATACTGGGCATAATTTAGGAGCCTCTTTTGAATAGACAATATTTCCACAATTAATACAAATTCAAGCATCAGATTTATTTCTTTTAAAGACAATTCCTTTTTTAATGTTATTTAATAAAGTGTTGTATCTTTCTTCATGGTGTTTTTCTATTGCTGCAACACCTTCAAATTGTGCAGCAATTTCATTGAAACCTTCTTGTCTAGCTTCTTTAGCCATTCTTTTATACATAGAAGTTCATTCACCGTGTTCCCCCTTAGCAGCTTCTAATAAATTTTTTGCGGTGTTAGAAATTTTACCACCATTTAATCATTTAAATCATAATTCAGCATGCTCTTTTTCATTACCTGCTGTTTCTTCAAATATTTTTTGAATTTGAATATAACCTTCTTTTTTAGCTTGAGAAGCAAAAAAAGTATATTTATTTCTTGCTTGAGATTCTCCAGCAAAGGCTTCCATTAAATTTTTTTCAGTTTTTGTTCCTTTAAGTTTTTTCATTTTTGTTTTCCTTTTATATTAACCTATATAATATATTATATAAATCATTGATTTATAATGCTAAAATTTGACTATTAATTTAGTTGCTTCTACACTATGAAATTAACAAACGAATTAAGAGGTAAAACTTTAAAAATTAATAAACTAAATTTTAGAGACAATCATATTCTTCATAAATTAAACAATGTTGGTATATCTGATGGCTCTACTATTAAAGTTTTGGACTATCATGATAATAAAAAAATTTTACATTTATTAGTTTATGGTGTTGAATATGTTTTAAGAGAAGAGGACTGCACTAATATCGATGTCACTATTTTGTAAAAAGAAAAAACATGGTTATGATAGTGCAGTCTTTAACGATTGGCACGACAACCCAAAAAGAAAAAGAAGGATTAAGAGGATCAACCAATTAAATAATAATGTCGTTTTAATTGGTGCTCCTAATGTTGGTAAATCAACTTTTTTTAATAAAATTACCAATGGTACTGCAGCAGTATCTAACATAGACCGTCTAACTGTAAGTGATACTATTGCAAAATTAAAACTAGATAAATCGATTAATGTTATTGATTTGCCAGGACTATATAACTTATCACATCCAATAGATGAGGAATTAGTAGTTGCTCATGAAATAACTCAAGAGCATTTCAAAAAAATTATTAATGTAATTGGTGCACAATCTTTTGAAAGAGATTTGTACTTAACCATACAAACTCTTGAAACTGGTTTAATGAGCACTCTTTCAATAAATATGATGGATGAAGTTGATCGTTCTAAAATCAATTTAAATAAGTTATCAAAAAAATTAAATAATGTAACTATTATTCAATGCCAAGCAAATAAGAATGTAGGTACAAAAAAATCAGCAAAAAGTATTTTAGAAGATAAACCTGTTGATCCGAACATTGTAAAATATCCTGAATATATTGAAAAATTAATTTCAAAAATTTCTAATCTTTTACCAAAAAGAAAAATCAGTAATCGTTATTATTCATTAATGTTTCTTGAAGGAAATGAATTTATTTGCGATTGATATAAATCACATTACAAACATGTATATGATCAAATACAGAAAATTACTAAAAAGATTAATAGAGAACAAGTTACTCTAGATATTAAAAAAACTAGAAAAAACTTTATCTTACAAATTACAAAAGAATGTTTTTATTCATTTGAAAAATTTCTTGTCAAAAATAAAAATAAGCAAAATAAATTTGATAAGCAAATTTTAAAAAAATGAATTGGTATTCCCTCTTTTTTCTTTTTATTAATATTAATTTATTACCTTTCTTTTGGACCATACGCTGGCGGCACTTTAAAGGACTTATTTGGTGAAAAATTTTTAAACGAAATTGTTGCTGACCAATGATTATCAAAATTATTTGATTTGATGCATGCAAACCAATGAACAAAAGGTTTTTTCATTGATGGTATCTTTAAGGGTTTCTTTTCTGTTTTATCATTTGCACCAACATTAATTATTTTATTTACTTTAGTAAATATCATCCAACAAATAGGCGTGTTATCAAGAATATCAATTTTGTTAGATAATGCTTTAAGTAAATTTGGAATAAGCGGAAGAAGTGTTATTACTCTTTTAACTGGTTTTGGTTGTAATGTTCCTGCTATTATGATGGCACGTAGTTCAAATTCAAAAAAGGAAAAAATGTTATCTATACTTATTTCTCCTTTTATTATTTGCAGTGCAAGAATTATTGTTATTAGTTTCATATGTAATGCAATGTTTACCATTAGCTATGGTTGGATAGGAATGATTCTATTAATTTTTTTAAGTGGTTTTATTGCATTAATAATGGGACTATTTTTTTCTAAAACGATGTTTAGAAAAACAAAATCTTTTTTTATGATTGAGATGGTTGACTGACGAAAACCAGATTTTATTGTTATAGCAAAATTAGTTTGATTGGAAGTAAAAGAATTTGTGAAAAAAGCAGGGTTAATAATTATTCTTGCCAATTTACTTATTTGAATGTTTTTGCACCTTGGTCCAAGCGGAATATTATTGGACAATCAAATTGATATTTCTTTTGTTGCTTATGTTTCAAAAGGTATAAATTATTTAATGTATCCTGTCGGTTTTTATGATGCTGAATCATGGAAATTAACTGCATCATTGATAACAGCATTCCCTGCAAAAGAAATCGCTGTAGCTAATATTCAATTGTTATTTGGAACCGAAGAATCTTTTGCAACATATATTTCTCAAGGTACACACATCGCTCAAGGTATAAGTTATTTAGTGATCTTTTCTTTCTATTTACCTTGTGCTGCTACTATAGGAACATTAAAAAAAGAATCTAACTGAAAATATTTGGGAATTCAATTAGGTTCTTCTATTGCTGTATCTTATTTATTAGGAATAATAACTTATTGAATAAGTTATGGATTTTTACTTATTTAATTTGCTCTTGTCTTTATAAGTAATTTCTCTTACATTAATGCTCATTTTATCATTAACAAATTTTGCTCGATACATATGATAATTCTTTAATTGTTCTCATCTCATTTTTGGACGTTGAAAAAATAACATATCAAATGATTCCCAAATAAAAACTCAAGCTAAAATTTCAAAAATTATTGAAAGAAACTTTGTGCTATCATGTGCTAATGTTTCGACCAAAATTATTGATGTAATAACAATTAATCCACAAATAAAACAAGCAATAATATTTATTAGATTAGATTTAAGTTCTTTTGCTAATTTTAAAATATTAAATTTAAAAAATGATTGGTATAATTTTTCAAATTTTTGCTTTGCTTCAACGCTTGATTTAGGATCTAATTTAACTGATATAGTTTCACTTGCGAAACTATCTCTAAATGAGTACAGATAGTTTTGAAAATCACTAGTTAAAGAAATAGAATCATCATTTGCATCAATATAAAAGCTCTTTTTCATTTCACTATCTCATAATTGAAGGACAATATTTCCGTCATTATCATATGGAACTCTTTGAGCAATTTTTTTAAACTCTTCTTTTTCTATTTTTTTTAAATCTTTATATTCTTTGAATGTCATATTAATAATAATTATAATAAAGTCATTATGAATTATTTTAACCACACAAAGAAAACACTTATTGTGTCTTGTCAAGCAGTGGACAAAGAACCATTAAACGATACAAAAGCTATCACTTTGATGGCTAAAGCTTGTATTCAAGGAGGAGCTACAAGTCTTCGTCTTAGTCAAGTCCCTCATATTAAATCAATTAAAAATTTTATTAGTAAAAATAAACTTAATATTCCAATTATTGCAATTATTAAAAAGAAATATAAGGGCTCTGAAGTTTTTATTACTCCTACAATTAAAGAAGTAAAAGATCTTCTTTTACTTAAACCTGAAGTAATAGCTTTAGATGCAACTCTTCGAAAAAGACCAAAAGAATCATTAGAAGAAATTGTTAAATTTATTCGAACTAAAAATCCTAAACAAATCATTATGGCCGATTGTTCTTGTAAAGAAGATGTATTGAACGCTGATAAATTAGGATTTGATATTATAGGCACAACTTTACGTGGATATACCAAAAATACTCTTGGAAAAAATAATCTTGAAAATAATTTTGAGTTTATTAAATGGTGTACAAAACATGTAAAAGCAAAGGTAATTTTAGAAGGAGGAGTTTGAGATCCACAAACTGCAGCTAATGCCTTAAAGAAAACTGATATCCATGCTGTTGTTGTAGGTTCTGCTATAACTAGACCACTTGAAATTGTTAAAAAATATTTATCTGTTATTAATAAATAGTCGTATGAAAATAAAATTTAATATCTTTAAAAAGAAAAAAAATAAAGAATCTACAGGTGGTGGTGCAAGAGAAGTAATCGCAAAATTATCTCGTGGTTTGATGCTTCCTATTGCAATGCTTCCTATTGCTGGTTTATTCCTTGGTATTGGATCTGCAATTAGTACAAATTGCCCAACTGGTTTTGGTCATGTTCTTGGCCAAATCATTAGTACTCCAGGAAACGTTGTATTTGGTAATTTAGCTGTTTTATTTGCAATTGCAATAGCAATTACTTTCACCGGTGATGCAGGTGCTTCTGGTCTTTCATCATTTGTTGGATGAATTGTATTTTGTGCATTACAATCTGCTTGCATTCATCCTATTAAAGATGCATCTGATCAGATACTGACTTATAAATTTCTTTATTATGACTTAAAACCAGAATTATTTAATTGTGTATTTACTTATAATGTGGGCATACAATCCCTATGTACATCAGTGTTTGGAGGTTTAACTGTAGGATTTGTTGTTGCTTTTTTATATAACAAATTCAAAAATATTCAATTACCTACTATTCTTGGTTTTTTTTCTGGTGTAAGATTTATTCCAATCATTACTTTCCTTGCAATGATTCCGTTATCTTTTCTTTTCGCTTTAATTTGACCAGGAATTGGTTTAGGTTTATATTATTTTGGACAAGCTCTTGGTTCTCTATCTGGGTATGGTGGAATTAATGCATTTTTAAATGATTTCATTTCTCGTTCACTTGGACCTTTTGGATTACATCATGCATTTTATACACCGTTATGATATACCGCTGTTGGTGGACAAGTAAATTTAGACGCTAATTTTATATTTAACGGTAATTCTTACATTAGTATTGATGGAGTTACTTTTACAACTTATACTTGAACAAGTTTGTGTACTGCACTAGGATACAATATTCCAAGTGGAACTACTTCTATTCAAGGCGATCAACAAATTTGAATGTTTTTCCAACACATTGCTGGAAAACATATTTGAGTTGCCGATTCTGCTAGTGCGACAAAAGATACTGCATCACTAGTCACATTAACATTTGACAACTTATCTTTAAAAACAGGATTAAAAGGCGTGTTTGCTGGACAATATATGTCTGGTAGATATTCAATAATGATGTTTGCTTTGCCAGCCGCTGCCGCTGCTATGGTACTAACAATACCAAATGGTAACAATCGTAAAGTAGCAAGTTCAATTATTCTTTCTGCTGCTCTTACAAGTTTCTTAACCGGTATTACAGAACCATTAGAATTTACGTTCTTATTTTTAGCTCCTTGATTGTATTGAGGATTTCATGCAGTGTTATGTGGTGTTAGTGCAATGTTTATGGTTATCCTTCATGGACATATGGGTATGACATTCTCTGGTGGTGTTATCGATTTCTGTATTTATGGTGTTTTACCTGATGCATCAAAAATGGGTGCTAACTGTTATTGAGTAATTGTTATTGGTTTAGTTCTAGCTGTAATTTATTTCTTTATGTTCTATTGAGCAATTAAGCACTTTGACATTAAAACGCCTGGTAGAGATCCAAATGCTGGTGTAATTAAAATGTACACCAAAAAAGATTACTTAGCTAAAAAAGATGGTCAATCAATTGAAGGTGATCCAATGGTTATGCTAGCCGCTCAACTAATTCAAGCTTATGGTGGCCAAGAAAACATTAAGAATGTTGATGCATGTATTACAAAATTGCGTGTGCAAGTAGCAGACAAATCTAAAACAAATAAACAAAGAATTTTAGATTTAGGTGCAAGAGGTGTTGTATATCCTTCTAATCAATCTGTGTATGCAGTATTCGGTACTCAAGCAGATATTCTTAAAAACATCATTAAAGATATTATGAGCGGAAAAACTAAAGCACCTGTAATAAATCAAAATGCTCCTATATCTGGAACAAAAACTGAAAAAAATAGTTCAAATAAACAAACTGGTGGACAAGTTGTGGTTTGTGCTCCTGCTAACGGAGAAATTGTTTCAACTAAAAAAGTAAAAGATTCTACTTTTAGTAAAAACATTATGGGTCAAGGTTTTGCTATTATTCCATCAGATGGTAATTTTGTTGCTCCTATAACAGGTAAAGTTACATTAATCAATAACCATGCTTATGCTATTGAAGCAAATAATGGTGTTCAAGTATTAGTTCATATTGGTATTGACACAGTTAAATTAACAAAGAAAAAACCATTTAAATTTTTAGTTAAAGTTGGTTCTAAAGTTAAATCTGGTCAAAAAGTAGTAGAAGCTAACTTAAATTTAATTAAACAAAACAAATTAGATACTATTACTCCTGTTGTTGTTCTTTCAGAATCTGTTGGTAATAGAAACTTATCAAACCCGGTTCTTGGTAAAACAAAATCTGGAAAACAAATCTTAACAGTTAAGTAATAAGAACTCGCTAAATGCGAGTTTTTTTATTTCTAATAAAACATATAAATATAATTTCATATATGTTATCTAAGAGTGAATTAAGACAGAAGAAATTATTTTTAGATAGTCCAATATTAAAAACTATATTGGTGGTAGCTTTACCATCTATAGTTGTTGCATTAATGTCTAGTTTATATGCATTTGTTGATCAACTAATGATGGTTAAATTTATTCCTGACGTTTTATCAAATGACCAAATGTTTGGTCCAAATTACTCTGTGTATTCTCAAGTTCAACAAACATATAGTGAACAGATATCTTTAATTAATGTAACTTCCGTTGTGCGAACAGCTATTGCATATAGTGCACCAATAACTGTTGTTATAAATGCTGCAAGTTTATTAATTGCTAATGGTACAGCAGTAAATTTTTCTAGATCAAGCGGATCAACAAATAAAGACTTAACAAGAAGAAGTTGAGCACTTGGTTTTTACATGAACTTATTATTTTCAATAATAATAACTATTCTCCTTCTTTCATTAATTGAAGTATGAATGAAATTTGAATCAGGTAATTCTTTGCAGGATTCAATTAACAATTTACCTAGTCAATTATCACAAGACCAAAAGGATGCAGTAATTTCTGTGTATACAACAGCTTTTGATCAAACTCATAAGTTTGCTATTCAATATTCTTACATCATTTCTGCTGGTACTATTTTCTCAATGTACACTTCTTTCTTATCTTTATTAATAATCTCTGAAGGAAAACAAACTATTGTTACATGCGGAGCAATTGTTTGTAATTTAATAAATATATTATTGGATTGAGTATTCATTTATTTTGGCAAACTTGCAATGATTGGTGGAGCAATCGCCACAGTAATTGGTTGAGGATTAAATGCTGGCATTTATTTCTTGTATTTGTATTATTTAGAAAGAAAGGATTTGACTCAAATCCATTATCAAGATTTGAAATCAATTTGTTATTCTAACAAATTATCATGATCAATATTTTCAAGCGGATTACCTTCTTTATTTAGAAATGTGTCTATTGCGATTGCTGCAACATTTCAATTAGGATTACTTGGTGCAATCACCGGAATTCTTGGTGGTGGTTTAACTAATAGTGCATTCCAAGATATATATGGAGCAGTAAACCCGATATTTAATTTATTCTTTACAGCTGAATTAGGAATTATTCAAGGATCAAGAATAGTTTGTTCGTATACTTATGGGGCAAAGAATCTTGAAAGATTTAAGAAAACATATTGATATGCTATGGGAATTGGATTTATTTATGGATGATTAATGGTTATCTTGTTATATTTTGCTTTAGCTGCACCATTATTATCAATTTTTAATATCAGTAATTCTATTGACCCAGTTAAGTATCAATATGCAAAAGAAATTTTGTTAATTTCAACATTACAAATGCCTGTGTTTGCTTTCTCGATCGGTGGAATGATGATGTTTCAATCTACAGGAAGATGAATTCAAGCCTCTGCTTGTGGTTTAATGCAAGGTGTGTTCTGTAACTTCACAATTTCTTTCTTAATGCAATATTTAGCAAAGCATTATTCAAATATTCACATTTTCTTGTGAAACCCTTTTGTCATTCTTGTTATAACATCAATTATTATTTTTGCTTGAAGTGTTACATATTGTCAAATAAAGTTCAAAAAACTGTAATTTTTAATTTAACTATTTATATATTATATA
>CATEWF010000042.1 GCA_949527715.1 uncultured Mycoplasmatota bacterium
AATTACATTAATCAACAACAAATAGAAGTAGAAAAACAAAATAAAGAAGTCGAAAAGCAACAAATTATAGATGATTTAAAGCAAAAGAGAGGAGATTTAAATTATTCAGATGATAAACTAGAAAAAATAGCTGATAAAATTATGACTAAATCTGATAAGAACTTGGCTTTACAAAAAACTTTTAATCATTTTGATAAACATCATAAAGAAAAGATAAAAGAAAATTTATTTAAATATGCAGCTGAAAAAGAATTTGAATTAGATCAAACAATTTTGGAGAAACTTGCTCAAGAGGTTTTCGAACAAAGAGATGGTGAAAGTAGATTCAGTACAGGTTATACACTTGCTAAAGCACAAATTGATAAAATAATTGAAGCAGCTCAACAAGAACAATCTGAACCTGCTATTACACCAGGATTATCATTAAAAAAATCGCAACAACAACTTCAACAAAATCAACAAAAACAACAGCAAAATCAACCAAATCAATCTCAACCTAATCAACCAAATCAACAACAACCACCCCAATCAACTCAACCTAATCAACAACAACAACCTCAACAACCACCTCAACCAGAACCAGAACCAGAACAAGATTCAGATTCAGAAGAAAAACCAATTTCTGATCAAACTTTTCAAAAGTTAGAGAAATTATTAAGTAAGATGAGAATAGAATTATGTGGAGATTATCGTGGCTTGACTATAGAGCTGTTGCAAGATTTATTTGGATATTTCACAAAAAATAATAATAATGATAATGATGTTAATAAAGCTATTCCAATTTTTAATAAAATTATTGAATTAGATAAATATAGACCATATTATTTCCATATTCGTACTCAACCCCAATATAGAGAATACAATTTTTCATTCTTTAAAAACGATTATGAACAAAATATTTATAGAGTAGAAGAAGATTATAGAAAATTAATGCAGAATAGAGAAATGTATAATCAAAATAGTGATGAAATCAAAGATATACTTAATTCATGTTTTGAGAAAACAAATTTACAATTAAACTTAAATCAATCAATCGGTTATTGTTCTTCAAGAGATCAGTATCAAGGTTTTGTTGATGCAATTCTTAATGCTAAAGCAATTAAAGATCAAAATGAATCATATGGACAACCATATAATATTTCAGAAAATATTGAATATTTATACACAACATGTGAACATAATATCTTAAATGTTGCACAACGTTTAAAGGATATGATTCCGAGTGAGCAAGCGAATTTTATTAAAAAATGTGAAGACTTAATGCCTAAAGTTAATGAAATTAAAGGTTTAACTTTTGAAAATCAAGATCATTCAAAATATTATTGGAATAAATTTCGAGAAGAGAAAAACTTATCTTATGCTCAATTAGCAAAATATTTTAACGCTGTCAAACAACTACAATTTATTAATGAATTTAAAGGTACAACTGATGATGTAGATGATTATCTTTCTGTACGTAAAAACATTAATTTTGATTCAGTTTTTGATCAAATTAATTCAGAATTCGTTAGATATGAAACAGTTTATCAAAGTTTTAATAATAGTAGAGTTAATACTTTATTAGACGAATATAATGATATGTTAAAAGATAGGCATAAAGATCCAATAACTCTTCAAAAACTAATCTATCTTCAACAAACAAGTAAAACCGAGAATATAATTGATTATCTTAATAATTTAATAAAAAATGAAAAGAATCTATCAGATAAAAAAGCAGATTTAGATAATGTAATTGCTCAATATAATTCAATTTCTAATTCAACAAATATTTATTATAGACAGGTAGTTGATTATTTTGGTTCAGAATTTGATGCTTATTCGGCATTATCAAAATTATTTGAACCGTTTTATACTTATTGTCAAATTGTTGTAGGTGAAAAACCTAATATTATAGATATTTGTTCAAAGAATGGAAATTCATTAGAAAGTGTTACAGCATTTTTAGAACAAAGAGGTAAAGATATTAAAGAAACAATTGATTCATGGCAACAACAAGAAAATTATTTAACTTTAAGAGATTCTGTAAGAGGTAATCAAGATGTTAATGTATTTGAATTAGATCTTTATAAAAAGTCAGGAGGTGATTATAATAAAGCTTTAACATATCTTCAACTAAAACAAGAACAAGATAAATATAATAAACATATGCTAGAAGCTAATTCGTTAGATAATATTATTACTGATAATTCAATTGATAATGTTTTAAAGGGTGATTACAATAATTATTTGATAACATTAAAATCTAAGAATCAAGAATTTGATGAAAGTAGTGAATGGATAAAAAATTATGAAGAGCATATTAATTCAATTAATAATTATTTAGATCATTATGGTAGAAAAGTTAATATTCCTAAAAATATTTCGGTATATCCAATTAAAACAATTATATCAAGTTATTATAAACCTATTTTATTAAAATATTACAATCTTATTACAAATAAAAATTATGTTCCAAGTGAAGGAGTAGATCTTAATACTCAAGAAGGTTTCGAAGTATTAATTCAAAATGTTATTAATGCAGAAAAGAAAGATAATGAATTTAAACAACAACTTCAACCAATTTACGATCAATATAAAAAAGATTTAGATCCTACTTTAACATTAGATGATTTTATTAAAAATTATGATAACGTCGAAGATGCAAAAACAGATATTTTGTATAAAAGTGGTTTGAAAGCTTATACTGATAGATATGGAAATAGAGGAACATTACCAAAAACAGATGAAGTTTTTAAGATTCAAGATAAAAGTGAAGCAATTAAATTTATTGAAAATAAAATAAATCAATATGATAATGTTATTGGAAATTATGATGAACAATATTTCCAAGAACAATTTCAAACGTTTTTAGTAAATTATCCTAATTATCCAAAAAGAACAACTGCAGAATTTATTCAAGAATATGGAACTAATATTGAGGAAGCTAGAAACTTTGTATTATTAGAGAATTTAAAGTATAATTTCAAAAATAAATATTTTCATAAGTATGAACCTAGTTCAACTGATTTATCGACTGAACAACAAATTGAAGAATTAGAAAAATATCTTGATATTTATGAAACTCATATTCATAATGAAGATATTTTAAACACACTTAGAGAATATAATCGAAAATTCGGTAAAAGTTATGATTTTTATAATTTAGTAGTTGATAATGGTGGTGATATGGAGAAAGCTTATTATACTATGAAATGTGATATTTTAATTCAGAAAATTAAAAGTAATGGAGGTGAAGATTTAACAAAAACATTTGCAGAAAAAAATGAAGATACATTAGCAGAACTTCAAAGAAGATTTAATGATATAGAAAATAAAAGAGATGCTTGGGATAAAAATCCAGAATTAAATAGTTTAATTGATTATTATATTAAATATCATGATGGAGGAGCTGATAAAGAACATCTTCGAATTAATAAATGGAAAGATGACTCTCGTGAAGCATATAATGAAATATCATTCATTAAAAAGCAAGATGAACTAAGAAATGATTTTGGAGTTGATGATACTTCAAAATTTTATAATGCAAATGATTCATTTGCAGAAAAATTTAAGAAATTAAGTATTAAGTACGATGAAATTTCAAATAAAATTCAAAGAATTGAAGGATCAGAAATTATTTCAAGTTGTATGAACAGTTTTAAAGAATTAACTAATAAATATCATTATGAATTTATTGATTTTGTTAAAGAAAATAAAGGTGATGTAGATGAAGCTGAAATTAAATTAATTAAAACGGTTTTATTAGATTATTATGGATTTAAAAAGCATCAATTAAAAGATCGAGAAGAGGGAGAAGATGCACATGAATATGCTTCAAAATTATATCATTTAATGAAAAAGAAATTTATGAGAGATGATGTTTTACAGAATGATTCAACTTTGTTAGCTTTAATTAATAATTATTGTGCTAATCATCATTTATCAGATGGAAGTAGTCTTTATTCATTTATTAATTCTACTTTCAATTCAGGAGACATTCAAAAAGATTTGAAGCAAAGTATAGGATATATTATATGTTTAGATAAAGAAGAAGAATATAGAAAATTAAAATTAAAATTAACACCTTTAAATAAATTACCAGATAAAGCAAGTGAAAAAACTGATATTTCAAAATTTGATAAAAACTTAGAAATCAAAACTGATAAAGACGGTAAAGATATAACTGATTATGTAAGTAGATCAATTTATTTAGAAGAAGCTATTGCTAGATTAAATCAATTAGAAACTTCATTTAAAGAATCTAAATTACTTCAAGAAGAATTAAATGATCAAACTAATTATAGTTCAGCTAAAACTTATCCAGATATTTATTCATTAATTAATAAATGGGGTAATGATCCTCAAGTATGTTATGAAAATCTAAGATATGAAAATAGAAAGAATAAATATAGATATATTACTAAAACGGAATTTGATGAAAAAGATGAAGACTTTGCAGGAAGCATTAATGTAAAATCTGATAAAATCGATAAGTTTTTAACTGATTACGAAGATTATTATAGAACTAATACTGAATTTCAACAAAAATTAATAGAATACAATGCAAAACATTCTGATAAAAAATTAAAAGATATCGATTTATGTAAGGCTTATGAAAATGATGTAATTGGATGTATGAAACATTTAGAATTCGAAACATTAAAAGCAGAAATTAAAACTTATGATCCTGAACATGATCTTAAAAGTTATGGAGAATCAGATGAAAGTATCGAAGAATTAAAAGCTATCTTAGCATCAATTAAAACTAATAGAGATTTATTTAAAGAAACATCTCTTCTGCAAAAAATGGATTCATATAATAGTATGGTTCCCGAAAATGAAAAATATACGGATGGAAAATTAAGAACAGATTTTGGAAATGCTACTGCAGCAGCAAATTGGTTAGATGCATTAATTGCAATGAAAAGATTAGAAACTGATTATGAATTAGTGTTTAATAAACAAGATGAAATCGCAAAATATAGAGATAATCATTATAAAGCAAAAGTTGATTTTGAAGAAAAGTTAGATAAATATAAAACTAATTTTGCAGAATTTGAAAAGAAAGATAATATTAAAACGTATCTCAAAAATTATAATGAAAGACATACTGAAGAAAATATGACTTTAAAGAAATTATTTAATCAACATGAAGGAAATTCTCAAGAAGCTTATTTTGATCTAGTTATAGATGAATATAATTATGTATTTTCTTATAAACCGAAAGATAAAGATAAAATTATTGATAAGAAAAATGAAACAGAAGATATGGTAACAGAATTAAAAAGAATTGGAAAGAGAATAACTACTTTTACTGGAAATAATGAATTCAAAACTGCATTAGATAATTCAGAAATTACAGCAAGTGATAGAGATAAAATGTATCTTAAGTTTAAAGATGTAAAAGATGCAACAAATTATTTATTATTATATCCTCAATTAACAACATATAAAGAAATTTATGAAGAAGATTTTGATTTTGAAAAGAAATTTAAAGAATTCAAGAATGAAGGTAAAACTATAGAAGATTTGAAAAACTATTTAGAAAATGTTAATAAATCAAGTTATAATGAAGAATTCGATACATTATTAGATGAAAGAAATAAAGTATGCAGCAATAATCTTGAAAAAGAAACAATTATGAATGATACTAAAAAATATCCAAATGCTTATGAAGCTAAAATTAAAATAATTCTCGATATGTATAAAGATGATTACAAAACATGTTGGGGCAAAAATATTCCTACTAATAAAATTTTACATCAAATTAATTATGATGTTCAATTCTTCAAGAATTACATTGAATATTCAATAAAATATAAAGCATATCAAAAAGCTCATAATGAATTACCTAAAACATTCGAAAAATATGTTGATACGATAGATGGAATACATAATGGTGAAGGAAAAATTAATAAAGATACGTTAAAACATAAATGTGAAGAATGGATTCAAGAATTAACTGATGCAGAAGCAGTAATTAATCAAAATATTAATTCACAATTAGATTCATTAAATGTTGGAAGAAAAGTTGAACTTAGATTTACTAAAGAAGATTTAGTAAAATTAACAGATGATGAAAAGAATTATCCAATTATAGAAAAATGTGTTAAAGAATTAGCAAATTATAATAAAATTATGACTTCTGATTATGACAAATTATCTGATTTATTATTATTCACAAATAAACAAAATCCAGATTTCAAAGAAGTTTATGCAGTTTTAAAGTTTCAACCTATTATTACTCAATATAATAAATTATGTGAATTAACAAATAAGCCTTTAATAAATTTAAATGATTATAAGAAACCTGAAAATTATAATGAATTAACTACAGTCGATACAAAAGCTAAAGAATTAAAAGATAAGTATGATACTGAAAAAGAAACTCATTTCAAAGACCGTAAAGAAAATTATGAAAAAGTTATTAATTCTGTTAAAAAAGAAGGAGCAGAAGATTTTAAAATTAATTTGAAAGATGTGTTTGAAATGTATCCTGAAATTAAAGATGTCGATAGATATTTAAGATTAAATGGTTATATTACTGCAATAAAGAAAATTTCAGAACAATTATTAGAAGATCATTCAACAACAATTACAAATGTACCAACTTATGAAGAATATAAAAATAAAGTTGGAACATTACCCGAATTAGAAAATGAATTAAAAGAAAAATATGAAACAGAGAAACATAAACTACAGGAAAAAATTAAAAAGAAGAAAGAGAAGAAAGAAAAAGAAGAATCATTTAAAGATAAACTTGATACATTAAATAGTCTTCGTAGAAAATTAAACTTGACAGAATATAAATTATCAGATTTCCTAGATATGAAGAAAGATGATGGCATACGTAAATTAAATGAATATATTGAGGAAGCTAGAGAAAAAGAACGAGAAAAAAGTAGAAGTGGTGGAAGTTTAGCACAAGCTAATACTGGTCCTGGTTATCCATTACGTTTAGCTGCTATGAATAAACCTACAACAAATAATACATTTCCAAAACAAATTAATGGAACCGAAAATACTAATCAAACTGAAACTAAAAAAGAAGATGAAGAAAAAGCTGATGAAGATGAAGAAGAAAAACCTAGTGTGGGAGTAGATATTATGAAACAAAAACAAGGTTTATTATTTGCAATTGAACAAAGTAAAAAGGAAGGTATTAGCGTTGCAGCATTTATTAGAAAAAATAAAGGTAAATTGAATATAGGATCATCTACACCTTCAACTTCAACAACTACTCCTGCATATCAACCAAAACCTTCAATTCCTTCGACACCTGCATATCAACCAAAGCCTTCAATTCCTAGTACACCAACATTTTCACCAAGACCTACAATTCCATCTACATCAACATATCAACCAACAATTCCATCTACATCAACATATCAACCAACAATTCCTAGTACACCAGCATTTCAACCAAGACCAACAACTACATCAACATTTCAACCAAGACCTACTGAATCCGTAACGTTAAAAACATTTAATTCTGGAACTTGGAAACCATCAACAAGATTTGGATCACAATCTTTACGAGAAAGTTTTTTGAAAAATAATAATTTATCTTCTAATAAAGAAATGAGTAATTCAAATATATTCGGACCAAAAAGAAGAACAAATCAAACAAATCAAATTGAAAGACAAGAATTACAAAGAAATCTTAATAGAAGATTACCTAAAAGAGGTGGTAAAAATATTCCTTTACGTAGACAATTTATTGCTAATAGATCTAATCCTACAAATAATACTGCGATTGTTGAAAATAATACTAGTTCAAAATTTGATAAGCAACCGTTATATGGTAGAACTAGTTCTCAAAAAGTTGATATAACGAAAGAAACAGTTCCTTCATTCTTAAGAAGAAAAGAAAGAGATTCATTTAAACCATCTGGAGATTCATTTAAAACAGATGTAAAATTATCTTCATTAAAGAAAGAAAATAAATATGCACCAACTTCTTTACGTAAAAAAGTTCCAGTTGATGATGAACAATTAGTTTTAATTGAACCTCATCAACCAATTGATATTGATAATAAACCATCTACAATTTCAAATACAGAACAATTTTCAAAATTGATGAAATAAAAAAATTTTTTATAATTATTTTTTTTACAATCAATAAAAATGCCTGCTAAAAGGTCAGTATCAAAGAAAAAATCAAATAGTTCAGATGATGGAAATTATGAAGAAACCATTAAAAATTTAAAGAAACAAATTAAAGATTTAGAAAAATCTAAGAAACCTCGTAAATTATCAGCATTAAATAAATTTAAGAAATATGTAATTTCTAAATCAACTGAACAAGCTTTAATTGACGCCGATTTTTCAGATTTAATTCCAATTGATAAAATTAGATTATTAAATCGTGCTTATCCTATAATGTGGGATAATTTAGTTTTACAACCTTTATATGAAAAACATGGAATTAGAGATCCTC
>CATEWF010000043.1 GCA_949527715.1 uncultured Mycoplasmatota bacterium
ACAACGAGAAATAGATTTATCTTTTTTCAACAAGTAATTTGTCTGATTGAAGAGATTTTTGTAATTCTCTTTCAGCATATGATAATTTCTTAATATTTGTTGGAACAACAATAGTAATATTTTTAATAAAATTGCCAACATTTACTCTTGTTTTAATCCTTGTATTGCCTAAATATTTATATAAATAAATTATTGAAATAATTGTAATAATTAAACCAGCAGTGCCAGTGTTTAATGGATTGGTTATTACAAATGTTAATGGATTTTGTGTCAAACTAACAGCAATAGAATACATAGTTCCTGATGCTATTGGGAAAACTAGACAAGCTTGCAAGATTGCAATGAAGTTTGCCATTGCCATTTGGTTAGTAGCTTGGAAAATTAATAACCCACCGATTGATAGCGCAACAGCAGGAATAAATAAGACTTGAATTCTCATGTAGTTAATTGAATCAGCATAAATATCGTGTCCTAGTTGTTGTTCAAAAGGGAACATCTTTATTAAAGCTTCTCCTAAGAAAGTGGCTAAGCATGTGTAAACAACTATTCCATAGATAAAAGAAAGCAAAGTGGCATATCAATATGTTTTACGAATTCTGGTATAAGAATTTCTTGCATAATTGTATGCTACAAGAGTTCTAACACCATCAGCTATACCAAAAACTGCATAAAAAAACAAACTACCAACTGGTCAAACAATCCCAGATAATCCTTGTCAATATTGAGGATCTGCATTGGTTTTAGAAGCAACACTGGCCAACATTGTCAAAAAAGAAGAATTTGCAATTGCATTGCTGAAATTTCTTAAAAAAACTGATAAACCAATAATTACTATCGGACCTAATATTGTAAAAGAAATTGGACTTCCGTTTTTTGGCAATAAATCTTTATATCTCATTCATGTTTGTTCTTTTTTACCCAAATATCAAATGTATGTTGCATAAACAACAACATTAATACTTCATCCGGTTAATGTGGCAAGACCGCCTCCCATCATTCCAGCATGACATAATTTAATATAAATATAGTCAAAAATTATGTTCATTACATTACAGAACATTTCTGCAATTGTTATGAATGCCAATTTTCCTTCAGCTCTCACCATGAAAGAAAAATAAAGTATAAACACATTAAGGATTGAGCTTCATGACAATATATCTAAAAATTGATGACTCCATTTAATTTGTGTGTCATATGCAACATTAAAATATTGATTTACCAAATTGACTTCTTGTTGTTCTAATCCAGCGGTTCCATATTTTATGTGAGGTCTATTACCGGCCATTAATTTAAGAATCGAGTCATTAATTGAAAAGAAAATTAATGAAGATAATAAACCAATACAAATTGCACAATAAAAAGTAGACTTTCAAATTTGTAATGCTTTTGGTTTATTGTCTTTTGCAATACATTGACCGTACATACTTCCAGCGCCGATTGCTGCAATATTAGGTACTGCATTAATAACCATCATGATTGGCAAAGTAATGGCTACAGCACTTTTAACTATTGTTGCAGTACCAGCAAATGAATAATTGTATCCAGCACCTGTCAATTTTTCCAATATTTTTTTGATTTCTTCAACATCAATACCATAACATGGATAAATTGTCTTAGCCATATCATGAATTGGATCTTGTGGAACTAACAAAGAAAGTAAAAGTTGGTCAGCAAAAACATAAATTCCTGACATAAAAGAAATCAATAGTCCAGGAATTGCTACTAATAATACAGCCTTAAATAATGGTGTTTCAGCATAAAGTTTATGCGCTTTAAGGCCTTTATTTACAAACCTTTTTTGTTGCATTATTAATATATATTAACACCAAAAATATTTTTATTTTATTTTAAGTTTAGAAATTAGATTTTTTTCTAATCCTCATTCTTTTATTAAATTGACACCTTTATCTACCATTTCTTGACTCATAGTATATGGATCATGTGCATCAGCTTCGATAATTACTTTAGCTTTAGATTTTGCTACCATTTTTCAAAACATATCTGTAGGATAATCAAAGTCAACTAATTTCATTCTTAAACCATTCAAGTTAAATCCCAAAGGGAAATCATATTTAATTGAAATATCAATCATTTTTTTAGCTAAATTTATAGCTTTTTCATCTCATTTTAGATAATAACGATAAATAATGTCAGGGTGAGCAACATATGAGAATATTCTAGACTTCGCTGCATCTTCTAATTGCTTACCATATTGATCTAAATCAACTCGATTAACATTTCATTCTTTGCAATCACTAGGATTACCCATATTATGATTACCAAGAATCATATAATCAATACCTTTCATATGTCTCAATGTATTGTAGTGTTCAAAAGCTGATTCATCATATTCAGCTTCTAGACCACACAAAACTGTTATTTGATTTTTGTATTTTCTTTTATAAAAAGACACTTCTTGAATGTAATCTTCAATATTATTCAAATTTAGTCTAAATTTACGGTGAATTTTAACAGGAGCATGCTCACTTATACCTATTGTTTTTCACCCATTCTTAATAGCATTCAAGATGACCTCTTGAACAGTATTAACTGCGTGATAGCAATAAATTGTATGAGTATGATAATTGTGTTCAAATCTAAATTCTTTTTTGCTCATAAATAACTATATGAATTATAAGTTTTATAATTCAACTCTATTAAAGAAATTAACTAATTATAAATATATAATAAGTACAAATACACAAAGATAAATTTAAAGGTGGAAATATGTTAATTGATACAAGAGAACAATCATCAGATGGCGTTAATGGATTTAATCCAAACGTTCAAAATGTTGTAATAAACGCAAAAGCAACAGGTGGTGATAAGTTTGGATTTGTTTTACTATGTATTATTACACTAGGTATGTTCGCAATTTTTTTAATTACAAAGAAAAATTATTTTAATAGAACACAAATCAAGATTAACGAAAGAGCAAGTGGTATTCAAGTACAATTAGCTCAAAGACGTGATACTTTAGTTAAGTTGGTTGATGCAACTAAATCATCAATGGATTTTGAAAAAAGTTTACTAACTGATATTACTAAATTAAGAAGTCAAAAAATTACTCCTGAAAATTTAACGGAAGTAAATAACAAGATTGAAGATTCTTTTGGAAGGTTACTAGCTACATTTGAACAATATCCAAAATTAAGTTCAACAGAAACAATTAAACAATTAATGAATAGTGCTGAATATTTAGAGCAAGAATTAGCAGCCAGTCGTAGACTATACAATGCTGTTGTCTCTGAGTTTAACCAAGAGCTTTTCCAGTTTCCTGGCCGTATTCCTGCAACTAGTCTTAAACTTCATACTTTACCTATGTTTAATGCTTCTGCTGAACAACAAAAAGACGTAAGTCTTAAAATGTAATTAGCTTTATATGTCTGCTAATATTCCCGTATGTTCTAAATTGGAAAATTTAGACAATATCACTAATAATCTTCAAAAAGTTTATAGTGAATACTTTAATAGTGTTGTTTCTCAATTAAAAATCGATAAAAACAAAAATAAAGAATTAGCAGATAACTACTATGATTTAAAATCAAAAATCAATAAACTAGACAAGTCTATTCGTGCAAAAAAAATATGACGATGATTCCTTATTATCTTTTTGATTTTTCCTTTCGTCTTGCTTACAAAACAAATCAACCAGCAAAATGAAACATTAGCAGATTTAACAAGAGAATTTAATAGATATAAATCTCTTTTAGATACGCAATTAAAAGAATTCTATGGATATTTTTCGTCAAAAAGAATTTATGATAATGTCTTAAATAAGTGTTGCGAAGATTATCATTTTGAAAAAAATATTCTGGTGGAAGACAATGCTATTTGAGATGATTTAACAGAAGATTTTCCAATTAATCACGAAAGATCAGTAGTTAATTTAATTACTGGAAAAATGTTTAATCATCCTTTTTTGCTATTTGAAAGAAAAGTGCAAACATGAATTGATGTACCATATTCAGCATCAGCAAGTATTAGTTATCGTGATTCTAATGGTCATTGATGTACAGAAATTGTAACTGCCACCATATTGTGACCTTTTCCAGTTTATAGCTCTAATAATTTTTTTGCATTTAAATCTAACATTACCCCAAAATTAGAATTTGAAAACAATGGTAGATTAAAAAACACAAAGAAAATTAAAAAATTTTATAAAGGTTCAGATTCTTCACATATGGATAATGAACAGTTTGATGTTTTATTTCCGTGTGAAAGAAATGATGAAGTCCAATTTAGATTATTATTTACTGTACTAACACAAGAAAATTTTGTTAATTTAATAAATAATTCAGATTACTTCAAAATGTTTAAAAACGGATTATACACATGTGTATATTATCCAAATGCTTCTCATAGAAGTGGTAAAAAACCCGATGTTGAGATGATAGGACCAGCAAAAAATATTGATTTTAATTTTGAACATATTGGTTCGAGAGATTCATATGATTTAGAAATATTTAAGCAAGCAAAAATCGATCAAATAAACAATTTCTTAACTGATTTCATGATGATGCAGATGCCATTTGCTAATATGCCTGCACTTATTAGAGAACAGTATATCGAAAAAACTAAGTCATCTCTAAAAAGAAATTCATGTTTCCAAGATATGGTTTATGCTAATAAAGCATTTGCTTCCTATTCAGCTAATAAAAACAAATACCGAATGGATGTTATTTTAAATACCAAATTAATATCTAGTGCTAAACTAAGAAATAATAATATCTTTATTAGCGAAGTAACAGTAAATTATTTTGTCCCTGTACCCAAAGTAATTCCTAAATTGGCAGTTGGTGTTCACGGAAGCAAAACTGTTTATATTACAGTTCAAGATTTTATCCCACATAAAGACAAATTATTTTTATTACAAATTGATAATCTTAATGATACATATGATAAAGTTTATGAAGATTCTGGTATATTATGTTATGGTAAATATTACAAGTTATTTGAAAAAAATCCAGATCAAGAGATAATTAAGAAAGAATTTGAGAAATTTAGACAATAAAAAAGTTGGGGGACTCCCAACTTTTTATTATTACCAAATTTATTATTTGTAAATTTTATCGTGTGTGTCTGTGTTGTGACTTACACGTGAAGCTCTTTCTTCACATTTTCCAGGACCAAATCTTTCATCTAAAGATAGGTAACCTGTAATACGACTTACAGATTGAATGTCTCTACTACCACATACCGGACATACTGTATCAGATGGACTTAAATAAGTTACTTCATTAACTTTTTTCATTTGCAATTCTCCTATTTTTTAAACTTAATATATTATATATTAACACAAAATATTTTTTGCGTGTGAATAGTGCTCAATATTTTTGATTAACCTAGTTTTAACGTTTTTATTAAACGTGTTGGTTAATCATTTATTAATAGTATCTGATGATTAATAATGTTAAATGTTGTTGTTTGTTAGTAATTTCTATAAATAATTCTAGATTTTTTAGGTTCTGGTTTAAATATTAAACACATTAAATCACAATATGATTTTTTTCTAATAATATTGAGCAAGCATTATAAATAATGCATCTATAATAAAAATATTAAGTATTTAATAGATGTGTCTTTAAATCGTTAGTTTGAAAAATTAAAGATAAAAAATAATTATGGCTTTGTCTGGTATATTTGTTTTCCTTTTAATAGTAATAATAGTATTAATAATTTTAAAAGCAAAGAAAAAATCTAAACACAAAGAAAATATTAATCAAAAACTATCGAGAGATAATCAAATTTTTAAAAAGAAATATGGATCATATACTAAATTAGAAAGAAAATCTATAAAACTAAATAAAGAAAGATTTTTAGAATATTATGGTAAATATTATTGTAAAAGATGAAATATTAAAGGAATTTATATTCATCATAATTTAAATAACAATAAATACTATGTTGGACAATCAAATAAATTATATAGTAGAGTTCATCAAGAAATAATTGGTGAAGCAACTAATAAAGGTTGTATTAAGCTTTATAAAGATTATAAAAAGGGTGATAGTTTTGAAATTACTTTAATTCCATGAAGAGAAGGAATGCCGGATTTAGACACAATGGAAAGAGTTTATATACGAATTCATGAATCTGCTTATAAAGGATATAACAGAACAAGAGGAAGAAATCCATATACAAAAGAAGAAATGTATATTTAACTTTTATAATCTATTTATATAGCGTGTCATGAAGTTGGTTTGTAGTTTTGTTCCATAGGGGTTTTCCTATAAAAGCTTCCAAGATAAAAATCAATATTTTGATATTGAATAAAAAACCTATAAGGTAAATTACCAAAATTGCAACAATCCGGAAATGAGAACATCTTTATTAGTAAACACAATATAAAATAATGCTTTCTAAACTAAAAAGGAATGTGTTGGTAGTTTTTGCAATTTTAATCAGATTAAATTCCTTAAAAATCCAATGTTACTATTGAATTAGTTTCTAAGCTTTTTTGTACATCAATAATTCTTTGGTTTGATGAACCTCTAAATTTCAAATGATCAATGTGTAGTTCTTGAACAAACTGACCATCTACTATAACATTTATATTGTGTAACATAGTATCTATGTTTTTATCTGTTTTAGCTAATTCTAATAACTCTTCAAATTTATATCCAGTATAACTTCAAATATTAAATCCCATTTGACGAATCTTAATGGCCATATAAGCAAATTTATCCGCTTGTTGAAATGGATCACCACCACTAAATGTAACACCATCTAAGTATGTTTCTAATGAAAGTTTTTCAAGTAATTCATCCATATCAAATAACTGACCGCCTTCAAATGGTCATGTTTCTTGATTAAAACAATTTTTACAGTGGTGAGTGCATCCTTGAGAAAAATACACTTTTCTCATTCCTTGTCCGTTTACTAAACTTTGAGGTGCAATTCCTGCAAGTCTAATTTGTTTATCCATAAATTAGTTGTCACAATGTTGTCTGCGTTCTGCGTTTTTTCTTCTTGCACATTCACGACAATAACGGATGTGAAAGTTAATACCCATATAGTTAATGTTTGTATTAGTGTAAGCTCAACGTAAAACTTTTTCAATTTGTTCGCCTGATGGATAATCATCAAATTCAACATATGAAATGTGTCCACCATTACATAATTTGTGATATGGTGCTTCAATTGCAATTTTTTCTGCAATTGAAATTGGAAAATCTACAGGAACATGGTAACTGTTTGTATAGAATCCTTTATCTGTAATCCATGGAATTTCTCCTAAGAATTTAAGATCTAATTTAGTGAATTTACCAGATAAACCTTCTGCTGGCGTTGCATAACAACTAAAGTTTAATTTATGCTTTTTAGTTAAAGCGTCGCAACGTTCTCTTAAATGAGTAATAATTTTTAAACCTAATTCTTGAGCTTCTTTAGACTCACCGTGGTGTTTACCGATTAATGCTTTTAATGTTTCAGCTAAACCAATGAAACCAATACCTCAAGTACCATTTTTCATAATTTGTTCAATTGAATCTTGAGGACTTAAATTTTCACTACCTTTCATTAAGCGTTGGCCAGCAACAAACGGTAAATCTTTTACTTTTAATTTTTTTAAAGTTTCATAACGATGTAATAATTGTTTTTCAGCCAAATCAATTTTTTCATCAAACATTTCAAAAAACTTATTTACATCACCTTTAGCTAAGATACCTAATCTTACTAAGTTGATAGTTACAGGAGCATTATTCCCTCTGCCTTCTACACCTGCTGGTCCGTTAATATTTGAACACAAGTATGTTCTACAACCCATAGTTGCAGGCAAAATACCTTGATCATAATATTGTTTATTGAAATCTGCATCAATGTTCATGAATGTAGGGTTCATTCTATTAGCAGCAACATGGCACGCTAATTGGAATAAATAATAATATGGATCGTTTGGTTCCCTATTAACACCTTTCTTAACCCTAAAAATAATGTTAGGGAATATTGGTTGTTCACCTTGACCCATACCTTTTAAGTATTCTTCTAAGAAAGCTTGGCAAACCATTGCAGCTTCTTTAGATTCTGGCAATCCTAAATTAATTGAAGAAAAAGGAACTTGACTTCCTGCACGAGAATGCATTGTATTTAAATTAAATACAACAGCTTGCATTGCTTGACGTAATTTCTTAAATAACATCTTATTAGAAGATTCTTCAATTTTATCTTCAGGAACACCAATTTCTCTACAAGTTCTAACCATTTCTTGTTTAGTTAATTTAACGAATGGTGCTAAGTCATTGTCAAAATTAGGGTGAGATTGACCACCAAACATATCGTTTTGAGTAGATTGAAGAATAATACATAATAATTCTGCAGC
>CATEWF010000044.1 GCA_949527715.1 uncultured Mycoplasmatota bacterium
TTAAGATTGCAAAGCAATATGAAAACAAAAAGATTAATTTTATAAATGGTGATGCGTTTGAAGTGTTTTTAAATGAGAAATTTGACTTCATATTTATTGACGGCCCAAAATCTCATCAAGGAACACTTTTCGATAAATATCAAAATCTGCTTAATGATGGTGGAACTATATTCATAGACAACATTTACTTAAAAAAGTTTGATTCAAGAAAACATTTGACTAAAAATCAGAAAAACCTTCTTACAAAAGTTACAAATTTTAGAAATTGGTTATCTGAGCTAAAAGATTTCAATGTTGATATCAAAGATATAGATGACGGAATCGCTATAGTAACAAAAAAATAAAAAATATTTTCTTCATTGAAATAGTAATTATGGGATGAAGAAAAATAATATTTTTATTTCTAGAGGCAAGAATAGGCACTTATTGTGCTTACTTTTGCTGTGCGTTATTTTTCTTTTAGTGTTTTTAAAAGATGTTAGATGTTTATCCTTGCTTTTAATGGTTGTATTGTATAAGTCTTTTACAAATATTTCTTTTAAAAGATTAATCTTTTATTTCGTTATTTCTTTTGTTCCGACAATTATGTTTTTTGCTATAAAAAACTTTAATTTTTTAACATTTTTATGCAATTTAATAAACACAAAAATGAAATTTAACATAAGAGATCTAATGTGTAATTTTCTTGACTCCAAATATGATCAAACGACTTCTAATTTTATTAAGCTTATGATATTGAATGTAAAAATTGATGACGGATATGTTTTATACAATAAGATGATTGACTTATCAATCGTTTACATGATTGTGATAAGTGGATTTCACTTTCTGTTTATTAAGAAAATAATTAATATTATTTTTAAAAATCACGAAAAATTACAATTTATTTCTAATTTTTTTATATTATTTTTCTATTCTTATTTACTAAATTTCACTGTTAGCATATTAAGGGTTTTCTTGTCATTAATAATTACAAAATTCACGAAATCAAAAAATCCATTCGATGTATTTAGCGTTTCTGGTTTGATTTTACTATTCACAATCCCTTCGTTATGTTTTTCTCTATCTTTTCAATTGAGTTATATATGCACTTTTGGTGTTATCTTTATATCTACTTTAGAAATGAAGAATAAGGTTTTAGAAAAAATATTAATAAATGTTTTTGCGATAATCATAAGTCTACCGTTCGTTTTATCTATCAATAAAGAAATTTCATTGATAGCATTCATTAATTCGTTTATATTTAGTTACTTTTTCTGCTTTATTTTTGTATATTTTTTCTTTTTTTGATTTGTAACTTTTTTAGCACCAATTCATTATGTATTAACATATATCGTTTTTGCGTTAATAGAAGGGTTTAATATTATTAATATTAAAATCTGTTTAAATATATCAAATTTATATCTTAGTTGTTCATACTACATTTTGCTTTTTGTCATTATAATGATTACATATAAAAAAACTAACTTTCAATGGTAATTTATTTTGGTAACGATTTAGACCAAATCAATGATGAAGTATTAGGATTAAAAGACTCAAAAAAAATTGTTTTTGATGGAGACTTTTCATCTATTTTTGACGAAATAAACCAATCTTCATTATTTGGACAACCAAAAAACATTATTATTACAGACGCTGATTTTTTATTAGACAAATCTGAAGAGGCTTCTGAACTTATTGATACTTTAAATAAAAATGATTCAGAAGTTTTTTGTTTAGTTAAAAATGATAAACTCGATAAGTTTAATCCAATAGTTAAGAAGTTAAAAATTAAATTAATTAAAAAAAACAAAATTACTGATTTTAATAAATTTGATGAAATCAAAAAGATTTGTTTAGAAGAAAACATTAACTTTGATTCTCAGAAAACTTTTGAAAAATTTGTTGATCATTTAGCTAATAACTATCTTTTTGTTAAGAGTGAAATTGAAAAGATAAAAATATATTGTGGTGATAGAAAAGTAACTGAGAAAGACATAGAAGAAATTATGTTAGATAATTTTGAAGGGAACATTTTCTTACTAAACACATATATTCTTAGAAATCAATTAAAAGAATCGTTAAATCTATATAACAAACTAATTAGTTTGAAGCACCAACCTGTTGAAATAATTCAAATTATTTCTTCTCAAATTTTTAAAGTAAAACTTTACAAAGAAGCGTTAAATCAAAATTTACCATTTACTCAAATAAATTCTAACTTACAAATTACACCATTCCAAGCTAGACAAATGGCATATGTAAAAGATATTTCATTAGGAAAAATTAATTTTATTCTTGATAAACTATTTGAGTTAGATACAAACATTAAAATGGGGTTGGTTGATCCTAACCAAAGTTTTAAGTTCTTCTTGGCATTTATTAATTTATAAAATAAGAATCATTAATATAATAAATATTAATTATTTACAAACAATGAAGTTTGACTCTAAAGCTTACGAAACAAAACTAATCGATGAATTGGATATTGTATTGCATACAAAATCTAAAGATGTTTTGTCTAAAATCAACACAAGTTCTCAATTTCAAGATGTATTAAAAAAAGAATTTAATATTCTTTTCTATTTAGTTTCTAAAAACAAATCTACTAGCGTTTTACCAAAGAAACTTTTAGCAAAGTTTAATGAGTTATCTAAAACTGAATTTAAGATTAATGAAAAATACAAACCAACAGACAATTACCAAATGGTTGATGACATTAATTATTTATCTATTTATATTAAAAATATCTTTAAAGTAAATTTACATGATTTAAGCAAATTAGACACAGTTAAAGTTGAAGAACAACACACAACTCAAACTAGAACATCATCAAATGGTTCTTTTGCTGCTAATATGCAAAACAATCCATTTTTACAAGCTCCTGCTCAAATGAGACTTCAAGCTGATATTAGAACGGGTAAGGTTTATCCTTATAAAACAAAACCAGCTTTAATACTAAACATTAAAAAGATTATGATTTTCCTTCTTTTAATCTTTTCAATTTCTTTAATTCTTACAGGAATTTTTATGATTGCTTGTGTTTCAATAAAAGATGGAATCATCGATAAAGACGGACAACAGCAAACAATTCCAACCGCTTTTTCTGGCGTGATGTATATTGTAATTGCTCTTTTCTTTTGTTATTATTCTTACAAAATTTATAGAGATGTTTATGATAATAAAAGAACTAATGATTGTTTAAAATACAGATTTGATTACAATTCGATGTTCTTCCCTATATTTTTGTTTGTTTTCTATGTGGTATTCGATTTGTTTTATATAAAATACGCAAACAACGTTTGATTCTTCCAAAGTTTTGACAGTTTTGTTAAGGCAAACATGAATGTAGTTACTCAACTTTGAGGATGAGCGGTATGCAAAATCATTACACTTGTTTTATTTGCTGCTGTTGTAGTTACCATCATTATTGCTAAAGTTTACAATCCTAAACCAGATACAGAAAAATTAAGAGAACTTTTATCACAGTATATTGATGAAATGTCAAGAGCTGCAGGGGGTGGGTTCTAATGGTTTCTAGCGAACAAAAGAAACACTCATATAAACTTAAAAAGTTTTTATTTCCTTTATATCCAGTTAATGTTTTGAGATCGACTAAAACATTAACAACATTGGCCATCTTAATTTCATTAAGAATTATTTTTAATTTATTTAGTATTCCTATTCCAGGAATCACACAAACAATTTCGTTTTCTTGGGTTCCGTTAATGGTAATTGGATGATATTTCGGTCCTGTTCTTAGCTTTTTTATAGGATGAATTACAGATACTTTATGTTATCTTATCTTTACGAGTGGACTTTGGTTTTGAATGTATTCAATTCAAGAACCGTGTGTATGTGTTATTGCGGGAATTTTTGGTAGCATATGTAGATTAAGATCAAATGAGAAATGTAATATTGTACTAGACATATTAATACAACAAATAATTTACATTATTTTCTCTTCTATTTGTTACATCTCGTTAATTCTTTGATTATCACCAAATAATAATGCATCTACTGTTGATGACTATATGGTAAATGCATATAAATACACAGCTTTAGTTTTAATTACTGTTTTTATGGTAGTTATGGAATATGTCACATTCTATCAAGTTCTGGTTAATAAAAATAATCACACACATTTAGTTTTATTTATATATGGAACGTGTTTGGTTGTCTTGCTAATGGAAATCTTCTCGTTCTTACTTGGTCCAATATCAACTTTAGAATACTATAAATATATGCATAACGGTAGAACACCAAGTTCTGAAAGATTCTTAAAATATGGAACTATTATTTATTTAATTCCAAGAGTTATAGTGCAATGTGTTAAGACACCGCTTGAAAGTTTCTTGCTTGTAGGTATAGTTTGAAGCTTAAACCCATCATTCACTAATATATTGAATAATTTGAATAATAAATGAGAAATAAAAAACTAGCAAGCTAGTTTTCTTCCGTGGAACTGATCAATTTTAGTTAACTTATTTATTTGTAAATAATTTTCATCTGAAACTTTACCACCAACAACTAATTCAATTTTGTCTTCAGCAAGCTTCTTTAATTTGTTTAACGATTTAATATTGTTAATAGCAATATCATTGCCACCTTTAGTTAAAATTCTTTTAACGCCCAATTCTGTTAATTGACTAATTGCTTCTTCCTTATCTTTAATTAAATCAAAAGCCATGTGGAACACAACATATTTTTTACCAACGTATTTCATTAGTTCTTTCATGTTGTTTACATCAACTTTATTATCTTTAGTTAACAAACCAAATACAAATCCTTTAATTTTTGTATCTTTATATTTCTTAATATCGCTGATAAGTTTTTTCATATCAGATTTATTTGTAACATAGTTATCACATTTACGTCTGATCATGATGATAACATTATTCTTTGGTTTTCTTAATGAATAATCAACTAATGTTTTAGTTGGAGTATAGCCACCTTTATCTAAATGACTACACAATTCGATTCTTTCTGCTTTTTTAGCATAAGCTGCATCAATCTCTTTTTTTGTTTCTACACAAGCTTCTCTAATGATTTTCATAATAATTAATTACATTAATTATAGATTATTTAAATAAATCTATATTTTTTTATAAATTGTATATAATATTTTCTACACATATCAGCGATTCAATATAGTTTTGAATAAATTGATAGGTACTTCTGTTACTAGTAAGCTTGCTGAGATGCCGAAAGTATTAGTATCAATTTACAAGATTAGAATTGAACTTAATGTTATGTGTATACACATATAAGGAGATTAATTAATGTCAAGATATACAAAAAGTATCTTTAAAAAATCTAGAAGATTAGGTTTTTCTTTATTAGAAGACAATAAAGAATTTTTAAAAGGTAAAAAAAGAACATATGCACCAGGTCAACACGGTGCTGCTAGTCGTAAACTTTCTGGTTATGCTGAACAATTAGCTGAAAAACAAAAATTAGCTTTAATGTATGGTATGACTGATCGTCAATTCAGAAGATTATTCGGAATAGCTAAGAAAATGAAGGGTTCAACAAGTATGAACTTGTTAATCGTTCTTGAATCAAGATTAGATAACTTAGTTTATCGTATGGGCTTTGCTAAAACAAGACGTGCTGCAAGACAAATGGTAAGTCATGGACATGTTTTATTAAATGGTAAAAAATGTAACATTCCTTCAACTATCATTCCATTGAATTCTGAAATTTCTATAAAAGAAGCTTCAAAGAAAATGGCTGCTTTAGGTGAGAACGAAAAAAGATATACTTTACCTTTTGTAAAAACAGATTTTGAAAAATTAACTGGTAAGTATATTAGATATCCTGAAAGAAAAGAATTAAACCAAGATATCAATGAAACTTACGTAGTTGAATGATTCAACCGTTAATTCACTTTAACAATAATTCTTTTAATCTTTATTCCTGAATTATGAAACTTTGTTTCATATTCTGTAGGAATATTTTTTTTCATTAACTCTTGATTTGAATATAAATCATTAGTGTTTTCAATAATTTTAAAAGATTTGGAATTTGTTCACTCTTCCAAAGTGTATTGATATAATCCTTCATTATCTGTTTTAAATTCAATTATTCCATTGCTTGTTAATAAAAATTTATAAATTTTCATAAATTCATGTGATGTTAATCTTTTATTTGCATGTCTTTTCTTAGGTCAAGGATCAGAAAAATTCAAATAAATTTTTTTAATTGAATGTTTATTGAATCAATTTAACAAATTAATTGCATCATCAGAAATGACTTTTAAATTTTCTAACTTCGTTTCAAGATTATCAAATTTTTTAAAAGCTTTCAAAATAACTGTTGGATATTTTTCTACTCCAATGAAATTAATACTTGGATATTTGATTGCATTATTCATTATGAATTGACCTTTACCCATACCAATTTCAATGTACAAATCATTGTTGTTTTTAAAATATCTTTTAGATTCACTCTTATCTAAAAAATTTTTATATTTTTTTATTAAATTAATAGCCTCAGGGTTTGTTCTTAATCTGCCCATTATTTTGTAAGTTCAAAGGTATAAATGTATTTACAACATATATTGTAAATAATTTCTGACATTAGTTTATTATTTTGATTGATAGTATTCTTTCATTGTTTTTCTGATTCTCCATCACTATAAATGCAATCAGAAATAAATTTAGCACAAGCAAAATCAATTTTATTCTTTGAACAAACTTGTGCAATACTTGCGCTTTCCATATCAGTAGCTAAAACTTTTTGTAATTGAAAATTTTTAACATTTTTTTGATTTATAAATGAGTCACTTGTTCCTATGTCCCCATTTGCAAATATTGATTGATATTCTTTGATTATTTCACTAATGATTAAACGAAGTTTACTTGATAGAGTAAATGTTTCGTTTTCGTGTGGTATCTGATTAATTTTATAATCAAATCCAGTTACATCTACGTCAATGTATTGTGCATTATTAGGAATAAAAAAGTTTCCGGGAATAAGTTTAGAACTTACAGATCCTGCAGAACCAATGTTGATTATTGCATTAACACTAAAATTATTAATTAATGAGATTGTGGCAGCTGCTGCATTTGCTTTACCTACACCAGAATAAATAATAGCAACATTATGTTTTAATACTTCTGTTAAATAACATGTAAATCCATTAATATTGATCTTTTTTATTTTTTCAAAATAATTAGATAAATTTGGAGTTTCTGATTCTAAAGCAATAATAATACCTAACATAAATTAATTAAACCTACTTTTATTGTAGGCCAATACTTCTTCATAAGCCTTATTTAAATTAGTTTTAGCAAGAGCTAATAGTTTCGTACGGTTAGGTATATCTTTTTTTGTTCTTGCTGGTTCTAATTTATCAGCACAATATATTATTTTGGATAATATTGAAGGTTTTTTTGGTGGGATAACATGGTTATAAATTGCATCTAAAATCTCTTTATCAGTAATGAAAAAATTTTCTTTTACATAAACTGCAGATGCACAACCATGTAATGTGTGTGCAGTAGGGAATCTTTTTCGATTAAATTTGTTTCCTAGAAGCTCTAGAATTTGGTCTCGGTTGAATTCTTTTGCAACATCATGATACATTGCAGCAATGTATGCTTTTTTAGCTAAATTTTTATTTTTAATTGAACAAATTTCTAATGCGGTTTTCGCCACTCTTAATGTGTGTTGGTAGCGATAATCAGACATTAATGATTTAATCTGCGATTGAGCATAGACACCATTTTTCGCAATATATTTAACTATGTTAAAATTTAGATATTTTTTATTTGGCAATTTTCTTAATTGTTTGCTTGAAATATTTGTTTCATCAACAGATAACCTAATTGCATTACTAAATTTTGCTTTCTGATTATCTCTTCCAGCAACAACTAAAGTGACATTTTTTAAAATTTGTTTGTAATTTTTTCATTGATCAAAATCATTTAAACGATCCATTCCAACTAAAAAATATAATTGGTAGTTTTTATAGATATTTTTTAAATACTTAATAGTTAAATATGTGTAAGATTTAGAATTAGATTTAGATTTAATTTCATAGTCACAAACTTTAACTTTTGGAATATTAGCAATTGCTAAATTAATCATTGCAACTCTATCTTTACTTGATGCAGTTGGAGATGAATCTTTTAATGGTGGATTTTTTGTAGGGATAATTAAAGATAAATCAGGTTGAATTTTTTTAATTGCACCAGACAACATTTTTATGTGACCATTATGAATTGGATCAAATGTTCCACCAAAAATTAAAAGTTTTTTCATTTTTTTATTTTTAAATAATGATATTTTATCATCATTAAATTTTATTTTATTAAATAATTTCATATG
>CATEWF010000045.1 GCA_949527715.1 uncultured Mycoplasmatota bacterium
CTCTTGGTCAAATACTTTTGATCATTCTGATGTTTGTTGGACAATTAGGTGTTTCATCTACTCTACTTTCGTGAACAAGAAGAAATCCAAAAGGTAACCTTGCGGTCTATCCTGAAGAAGATATTAGAATTGGATAATATAATTAATATATGAGTAAGAAAAAAGGTTTATTAATTGTTATTAGTGGTCCAAGCGGTGTTGGTAAAAAGACCGTTTTAACTCCGCTAATGAACGATAAATCTTTAAATTTAGCTTATTCAATTTCGATGACTACTCGTCCAAAAAGATTTGACGAAATTCATGGCAAGGATTATTTTTTCTTAACAAAAAAAGAATTTGAACAGCAAATCAAAGACGGTAATTTACTTGAATGAGCAATTTATGTTGACAACTATTACGGAACACCAAAAGATTATGTAAACAACTTACGTAAAGAAGGAAAAAATGTTCTTTTAGAAATTGAACCCCAAGGAGCATTATTAATTATGGATTATGCTAAAAAGCATAATGATCACAGATTCTTAACAGTTTTTGTTGCTCCTCAATCTTTAGAACATTTAAAATTAAGACTATTAAAACGTGCAACCGAGAGTGAAGAAAAAATCCATAAAAGAATTAAACAAGCAGAATGAGAATTGACGTTAACTAATAAATATGATTACACAGTAGTTAATGGTGATAATCCTTCTGATGCGACTAAAAAACTTAAAGATATTTTATTAAAGAAAATTAATGAAAATGTCGATTAATAAAACTTCAATTTATAGTTATGACTTAAATAGTCTTGAAGAAAAATTTTTAAATTTAGGATTAAAAAAATTTAATGCTAAGCAAGTTTTTCAATGAATTTATCAAAAAAATGTAACTGATTTTGATAAGATGAGCAATATTGCAAAATCATCAATTGAAATTCTTAAAAAAAATTTTATTTTTAATCAATTCAAAATTATTAATACACTTATTGATCCGAGAGATGAAACAACCAAGTTTCTATTTGAACTTTCTGATAAACAAGTTATTGAAACAGTTTTGATGAAGTTTGATTATGGTTATAGTATTTGTGTTTCAAGTCAAGTTGGATGCAATATGGGATGTAAATTTTGTGCTTCTGGATTATTGAAGAAAATAAGATGTTTAAATGTTGATGAACTTGTATTACAAGTTATTATGGTAAATAATTATTTAAAACAAAATAATAAAACATCAATCTCTAATTTAGTTTGTATGGGTATTGGTGAACCGTTTGATAATTATGAAAATCTTAAAAAATTTTTAAACATTTTAAATGATCCATTTGGAATTGGATTAGGAGCTAGACACATAACTGTTTCAACGTGTGGATTAGTAAAAAAGATAATTCAATTTGGAAAAGATTTTCCTCAAATGAATTTAGCTATTTCATTACATGCTCCAACTGATAAATTAAGAAATAAATTAATGCCAGTTAATAATGCTTACCCACTAACTATGTTAATGGATGCATTAAAACAATACCAAAAAATCACTAAAAATAGAATTGGTATTGAATACATTTTATTAAAAAATATTAATGATACGCAAGAATGTGCAAGACAATTAGTAAAATTACTTAAACCAATTTATTGCTACATTAATTTAATTCGTTATAACGAGGTTGCTGAAAATCAATTCAAAACTAGTGATAAAGTTAATGATTTTTCTAAAATATTAAACTCTAATAATATAATTTGTACTATACGTCTTGAAAGAGGGGGCAAGATTGCTGCGGCGTGTGGACAACTAAGAGCTAACTATGAAAAAAGGAAATTTTAAGTTTAATTATTCATTTGCAACCGCAAAAGGATTAAGAGATCATAATGAGGATGCCGGATGAGTTGGAGAAAATAAGTCTAAACAATGTTTAGCCATTGTTTGCGATGGTATCGGTTCACAGACAGATAGTCAAATTGCTTCAAATATGATAGTTGATTTTTTTAAAACTCATTTTTTGAAAAAAAGAACTATTTTAAATCCTGATTTATGAGTTAAGAAAACTCTTACTGCTGCAAGAAAAAAATTAACAAATCATTGCAAAAAAAATTTACATGGTAAAAAAATTACTACAACTTTTTGCATGTGTTTGATTGAAAAACACGGGATGATGTATTGTTATAGTTTAGGAGATTCAAGACTTTATCATTTTTCAGCTAATAATTTTAAATGAGTTCAAATTACTAAAGATCACAACTTATATAACTATTTAGTTGAATCTAATGCTTCTCAAGAAACATTTTTAAAATTTAAAGATAAATTCTTAGCACTAACTAAATTTGTTGACTCTGATCCTTCTTATCCTCTTGCTTTTGATAAATTTAGAATTAAACTTGAAAATGGTGATGTAATATTTTTGGGTTCAGATGGAGTTTATAATTTTATTAATATGTTTTATATTGATGAATATATTAAAAAAAATCGTAATAATCCCTTTGCTGAAACTTCAAAAGCACTAATAAATGAAGCCCTTAAAAATCATAGTAACGATAATTTAACTGCAATAGTTATTGAGGGATTTAATAAATAATGGCAGACGAACAAAAAGTAGAAGAAGTTGACCAAAAAAAAGAAACTCCTCTTTTTTCAAAAGGAAGTCTTGTTCTTGGTCAATATGAAATAATTAGAGAAATTGGTAGAGGTGGAATGAATTCCATCATATATCTTGCTGAAGATACTACAATTGATTTAAATAAATATCCTTTGCAAAACAAAAATGTTGCTGTTAAAGTTGTAACAAGAAATAATACAGTTACCGATACAGAATGAACTAAGTTTTTAGATGAGTGTGTTACTTGCAATCGTGCAGGTAATTTACCAAACATTGTAAAAACATATCAAGTAGCAAAAATCAATAATGATAATACTATCATTATTGTTATGGAATATGTAGATGGTATTTCACTAAGAAATTACTTAAATACTCATGGTTATTTAAGTGTTCAAGAATCAATCTACATATTTCAAAAAATTCTTATTGGTATTAAAGAACTTCATAGTTTTAAACAAAAAATTATTCATCGTGATTTAAAACCAGAAAATATTTTATTAACGCACGATCTAAGACAAGTTAAGATTATAGATTTTGGAATTTCATCAGTAGTTGAATTTAAGAATGATAAATCTAATGAAGTTTTGACTAATGAAAATGCCTTATATGGAACTTATCCATATATTTCTCCTGATATTTTTAAAATGAGTAATGGAGCAAACAATAAAGTTAATTCAAGTTTTATTTCAGAACAATTTGATTTTTATTCTTTGGGAATAATCTTTTATGAAATGTTAATTGGAAGAAAACCGTTTCATGCAGATAACTACAACAATGTGCAAGTTATTAGTTTACCATTAACATATGATATGCCAGTAATGAGTGATATTAATCCTAATATCACTCCTGACATTGAAAATATTATTTTTAGATGCATTGCATCAAAACCTAATGATATTAGATATCGTTATCACTCGGTTCAAGAAATCATCAATGACCTAGATGCTGTTGAAAAACAAAAAGTTAATCTTGTTGATCAAAAACTTTTAAAGTCTCGAAAAGAGAGAACTTTTCAGACTAAAAATATTTTTGATGTCACAAAGCAAAAAGAAAGGCGACGTTTTTATGAGAGATGATGATTCTTTTGATCAATTACTTTATTTGCTTTAGCACTTATCATTATTACTATAGTGCTTAGATATATTGAGTAAAATAAAATTATAGGAGAATAGCTATGCTTAAATTTAATACTTCAAATGTTTTAAAAACAAATGATAAACAAATTCAAAGAAAATACCAAAAAGAAATTGATAAAATTCAAAAAGGTTTTTTAACTAGTTCTTTACCTGGCATGGAAATGTTAGGTTGAGTTAACATTATTGATTTTTATAGAAATCAAGATCTTCTTGCAATGAAGAAAAAAGCATCTCAATGAAAAAAAGAAGAGCTTAAATATGTTTTAATTATTGGAATTGGTGGTTCATATCTTGGAGTAAAAGCAGCTATTGACATGTGCAATGGAATGATTGGTTTTTCTAAAACTAAATTTATTTATATTCATAATATGTCAAGTTCTTATATTGCTGATGTAATTAAAAAAGTTGGCAAAAATAAATTTAGTATCGTAGTTATTTCAAAATCAGGAACTACCATTGAACCTGCAATTGCTTTTAGACTATTTAAAGAAATTATGATAAAAAATTTTGGTGTTGGTTATTCTCAAAGAATGATAGTAGCGATCACTGATAAAGAAAAAGGAACTTTGCATAATTTAGCTAAAGCTAATAAATGAACTATGTTCTTTATTCCTGATGATGTAGGAGGAAGATATTCAACTTTAACTCCAGTCGGAATGTTTCCTATGATTTTATCAGGTTTAGATCCGTTAGAAATTCTTAAAGGTGCCAAACAAGCTTTAAATGACACTAAAAGTTTTAATTTAAAAAGCAACTCTGCGTTTTTGTATGCATGTTATAGACATTATTTTTACACAAATCAAAAATATCAAGTAGAAAACTTTATAGTTTATGATCCTTCTCTTACAATGATTGGTGAACAATGGAAACAATTATTTGGTGAATCTGAAGGTAAATCACACAAGGCAATGTATCCAACAACCAGTTTGTTCACTACTGATTTACATGCTCTTGGTCAATATCTACAAGAAGGAACAAGAAATTTTATTGAAACAACTCTTTGGGTTGATCAACCAAGAAAAGACATTAAATTATCAATCAATACTAATGAAGACGGGCTTAAATACTTAAATTTTAAAACACTACATTATATAAATGAAAAAGCTTTTCAAGGCACGGTTGCAGCGCACACTAAAAATGGTAAGGTTAATAATTTAATTATTAATATTTCAAAAGCAGATGAATATCATTATGGATATTTATATATTTGATTATGTCGTGCAGCAATGATGAGTGGATATTTATTAAAAATTAATCCGTTTAACCAACCGGGCGTAGAAGCATACAAAACTAATATGTTTTCTTTACTCAAAAGAAAATAATTTGAAATAATTTTGAACTTTCATATAGGATCAACCCTGAAAAAACTAGTATTTTAATTGATATTGTGTGGTATATACCAAGCAACTATACACAATATTATTACTACGATCAATTTTCTATTGTTTTAAGTGGCGAATAAGTAGGAGTTTATAATATATATGAAGAAAGAGTATCAATATTCAAATCTTAAGCAAGAAACTAATACATCAGGAAAAGTCATGCTAGAACCATCTAAGAAAACAAAGAAAAGAAAACCAGGAGTCAAACCACCAAGAACATCTCTTTGTGATGTTGTAATGGACACTCGTAATCTTTTAGTTAAATTTACGAATAAACAAGAAGAGTTTAATAAAAAAGTATTAAATCGTTTAGATAATGTTGATACTCGTTTAGATAATATGGATCAACGTTTAAGTAATGTTGAAGGTATTCTTAAACGTAATAATCTTAAATAATTTTAAATTTAGAATCATCAATAGTCATTATAGGTATACAAACTAAGAGCAAGAAAAGAAAACCAGAAGTCAAACCACCAAGAACATCTCTTCGTGACCTTGCACTCCTATTTTTAACAAAATATTTATTTTTTAAAAAAGTTAAAATAACAAAAATGGTTTAAAAAAATTAAGCTGTAGTTCAATTTGATGGTAAACCAGCATTTTGCTTTAAATACGCAAGAAGGGCTGCACTATTATGTTGTTCATCAATTGGATTTGTTACAGTAATGATTCTTTTACCAGTTGAAGAAACACCACTGAATGAAACAGAACTTAAACTTTCAAAACATCCATCTCAAGATTCTCATTTAATATCGTTTAATTTAGGACAATTTTTAAAAATATAAGTACTAATTTTTTTAAATTACTTGGAAATGTAACTGAAGTCAATTCTGAACATGAATCAAAAACAAGATTATCAATCTGATTTAAACTTGGGAAAGCTATAGAAGATAATAATGAACATTCTGCAAAAGCATAATCACAAATTCTATTTAAACTGCTACATTTTGAAAAATCGATAGTAGTTAATGATGAACATTTACCAAAACACGAATTTTGAATTGTTACTAAACTACTTGGAAACGTCACAGAACTTAATGAAGAACATTCATAAAAAGCAGCAAAATTAATTGTTGATAAATTTGTACAATTTGAAAAATCAATAGTAGTTAATGATGAACATGTTCTAAAAGCGCCAGCACCAATTGAAGAACAATTAGAATTCGTAGGGAATGTTAAATTTGCAATAAACGATGGTATAGTTGATGCGGAGTTGTTATAGAAAGCATTATTACTAATACTTGTAACACTTGCTGGAATTAACATGCTGTCACAATCTTTAAAATTATCTTGATAAATTTCAGAATCTGGATTCTCCAAAAAATTATCTTTAAATCCCATCAAAACATTGTCTTGAATGTCATAAACATTTTCTGGTAATGGATTTATTTTTTCTTCTGATGAGCATCCACAACTAGTAGAAGCAATAGCAATTGTTAATCCAATTGCAGATATACTTGCAAAGCAGGTTAAAGTTTTTAATAATTTATTTTTCATAATTTGTTCTCCTATAAAATATTATATACTTGTTTTTTTGCAACAAAATTATGAAAAATAGCATAAAAATGTACCCAAAATAGTTCGAATACATTAATTACAAGAAAATATGTAATTTATACAATTAAAAATTATTTAGCTGGTTTTCAACCGTCTCCACTTGGAAAACTACCTTTTGTTTTAATTCAATCTAATAATTCTTGTGAAGTAATTGATGGATTTAAAGATTCAACTGTTCCTGTTTGAGAAATGCTATCAAATGCTGATGGATCAATAGTTATGTCAGTCTTATATTTTTCAGGTAAATCTCATTTTATGTCATTTAGTTTAGAACAATCAGAAAAAGCGTATTCACCAATTTCTCTTAAACTACTTGGGAAAGTTATAGAAGTTAATGATGTACAAGTATCAAAAGCTCAATCTCCAATTGAAGACAAATTAGTGCAATTTGTTAAGTCAACGGAAACTAAAGAAGAACACATATAAAAAGCACTATCTTCAATTTTTTCTAAACTATTTGCATTAGAAAAATCAACAGAATTTAATACAGAATACGCAAAAGCACTATTACCAATTGAAGAGCAATTAGAGTTCTTAGCAAAAGTTAAATTTTTGATAAAAGATGGAATTGTAGTATTAAGTGTTTCAAAATTTCAAAAAGCATTAGCATTAATGTTTGTTACACTTGCAGGAATTTCCATACTATCACAATCTTTAAAATTATTTTGATAAATTTCAGAATCTGGATTGTTTAAAAAATCACTTTTAAATCCTTTTAATTCGTGAGTTGTTTTATCAATATCATAAACATTTTCTGGTAATGGATTTATTTTTTCTACTGTTGAACATCCACAACTTGTAGAACTAATAGCAATTGTTGATCCAATTGCAAATACACTTGCAAAGCAAGTTAGAGTTTTTAATCATTTATTTTTCATATTTATCTCTTATACGATATTTATACTCGTTTTTTTTAAAAAAAACAAAAACTTGAAAACACACTCATTTTTTGAGTGCATTTATTCATTAAAACAATTAATTAAGCAGCAGTTCAACCATCTGGTAAATTGACTTCATCTTTTAAAAATTGAAGTAATTCTGAACTATCATTGCCATCAACAGGGTTAGTTACAGTAACTGTACCTTTATCAGGAAAACCCCTAAATGCTGCATTAAAAGTAGTTTGTGATGGACCTTTTCAAGAATTTCATGTAATACTACTTAAAGTAAAACATTCATCAAATGCCATATAATTGAATTCAATTAAACTACCTGGAAAACTTACAGAAGTTTTCCAGTGTCACTCATCAAAAGCTTGCATACCAATTGAAGAACAATTTGATTTTTTTGGAAATATTAATTTTGTAATAAATTGTGGAATAGTTGATGAAGTAGTTTGTGATGGTTTATAAAAAGCATCATCACCAATACTTGTTACACTTGCAGGAATTCGAATAGTGTCACATATACCTTCATATTGAGATAAATCAATTCCTTCTTTAAATCCATGTAAAACATTGTTTGCATCAATTTCATAAACACTTTCTGGTAATGCTTTTATTGATTCTTTATTACTACACCCACAACCTGTAGAACTAATAGCAATTGTTGATCCAATTGCAGATATGCTTGCAAAGCAGGTTAAAGTTTTTAATAATTTATTTTTCATAATTTGTTTTCCTACATAATATTTATACTCGTTTTTTTTTTTTTTTTTTGAAAAAAAAAATTAAAAAC
>CATEWF010000046.1 GCA_949527715.1 uncultured Mycoplasmatota bacterium
GATGTATTTTTAATCGCTTTTTCTAGGGTTGTTGAGTTCCCTGATACTTGACAACACTTTTTGGTGTATCAGCAATCTCAACATGAGAAAGCGTATATATATGATAACATAATATTTGAAATAATTTAAAAAATATTTATTTGTGGGTAGCAATTAAAAAGTCAATAGTAAACTTCCTATGAATATAAAAAACTGCACATATTAGAGAGAATAATATTAATTATTTTAAAAAAAATAATCTTCTAAATTGAACCGATTAAATTGAACTGATTTTGTTCAAACCGTTCTTTTATTAATAAAAAATGTAAAGAAAAGATTTTACAAAGATATTAAAAACAAATAAATATTACACTATAAATCATCATTAAACCACATATGGTCTTTATCAAGGTAAAATAGTCGCAAGTTTAGCTTTGATTTAGTATTCACCAACTATGATTATTATGATCAAAACAAAAGAAATTTATCATGAATAAAAAATAAATTTTCTCTTCATTTATCATTTAATAAAATATTGTTAAATTTTATATGACAATAGCTGTTTTTAATTTCAAAAATCAAAATACTCACAAGCAAGAACAAGTAAAGTAGTGGCTATAGCAAGAACAGCAACGCAATTTAAAAAAGTTGATATTTTATTAAATAGTGCTTGACGAGCTTGAATTTCTGAATGACGACCATCAGTATTATTATAAAAATCAATTGCTTGCATACCATCGCGTCAGTGTTTTACAGCGGCTTTATAGCCATTTTTAAAAGTACTTTTATATGTGTCAATATATTTAGTTTTAAAAAATTCTTTATTAATGGCTCTATTTTTACTTGGAAGAACTTTCTCATTAAATTCATCCGGAAGATTATCTAACATTTTATCTAACCAACCGCCATCTTCAACTAATGAGTCATAAATCATGTTAGCTTTAAAAGGATTGCCTTGTTTTGCATATGTATTTCATCGACCATTTTCAAGATACTCGTGCAATGACACTGCATTACGTGCTGTTGCTTCTCTATAAAAACATCCAGCAACATCAGGATAAGTTGCTATTAAATAATCAAGCGCAGCTTGTGGGGTATCAATTCCAGAAACTTCCAAAGCTTTAACAACATCCATAGCAAATCTGGTTTCCATATGTTTTTCGATAGTACTAAAAGTAGTTCTTCATAATGTTTCGTAATAGGCAGAAGATGCTTCAAGTGCAGGTGCTATATTTAAAGCGTTAAGTCATTTAGTAATTAGCGAATTTTGTATGGTTGGGATTAAGGATACACAAATAGATCCAAATGACATTGTTAATATTGTGCTTAGCTCAAAATCATCTTGCGTTTTAGAAACATATTTTTTTGCAAGTTCAGCTTTAGCTAATTCTTTATCAAAATCATCATTTGTCGCCATATAATCAACAAAATTATCGATAATTGCTTTGTTTTCGTTATCTATGGCCACAAAATTTTCATCAATTATGTCTGCGCATTCTTCCTTTTTATCATAAGAAGAATAAGGGTTAGTGATAATTTCATAAGATGAATCAAATATTTCTTTATATTTTGAAATGTTGTCGTAGAAAGATTTGGCCTCTTCATCGCTACCAAAAATACTATGTATCTCGTATGAAGATTCTATAGATGATTCACAATTTTCAATATCTTTTGACAATTGAACATCTTGGTAAATTTGAAAAGCAATAAAAGCAAGTGTTAAAAGCGCTTCAAAAACAAGAGCAGGAGTGGCAGCTCCAACAAAATAAACATTTAGAGGAATTAGCAGTAAAAACGCAGCGTTTGCTATTTCGCCAGAAACAATCAAAGCAATTTGGTAACTTTTATATTGATCAACAATGTCACTTAATTTGTCTATTCCTTGTTTATTTAAAATATTACCAGCAAAATCTGAAGCATCATGCATGTAACTAAATATTGAATAGTCATTTTCACTATTGGATATTTTCGTTTTTAAATCGTATGATATTTCATATTGAACAGGAATCTTATCTAATAATTGACCGTTTACATTTCAAGGGATGTTTTTGACAACGATAAAATCGTTCTCTGTATCGTTGTTTGAAACATCTGAATTTGGTTCAATGTTTTTGTTGACAATTGCTCAATTAATTTGTAAAACATTTGTATTAGTGTTTATATGTGTAGCTATGAGAGCCAATGATTGATTTGTGTGTCACACATTGTTGATATTATTAGCAATATCAGTAGGAACAGGAATTCCTTGGTAATCTTCAGGGTCTAAAATAATTGGGTTTCTTTCCAGATCATAAGATGAATCAGAATCGCCGCTAACTGGCTTATATTTATTCATTATTTTATCCAAAGAAGTTCTCTTATCTGCGGAATCAACAAAATATATGCCAGAAGTAGAAGGGGTGGCATTGATAGATGCATTAAAATTATAATTTTCACTATAAACATTATTTGTAATGTTTTTAATTAGATCATGGTAACTTGAAATTGAGGTATTGTAATTATAAATATCACCCAAATCTTCATCATTAAAATCTATATCAACAGATTCAACATCTGGGTTTCAAAATATATAAGAATCGTTTGTTTTATTAATTCCAAATTGAAAATGAATAGAAAGAGCTTGATTAGAATCTGTTTGATCATCCATACCAATGTATTTAACATTAATTGTATAGCCTGGCAATATTTCATTCATTCCATAAGCACAATGTTGAGTTTTTAGAGAAGAAAAAGGACCGTTTAGTGTAATAAAAGATAACATATCATAATCGTAATCACCAGGAGTTGTTGAAGGGATGTCATCTAACGTTATTTGCGATGGATCATAATTAACAGCAAGATCATATTGGTTTATAAATAGATTTGATATTTGTTCAGGTGTTAAAACTTGTGATTCAGAAATACCTTCATTATTTTTTGAATAATCTTTAAACATTTCTAAACCTTTTGGATTAATTTGTAAAGTATCTTCTTTTATTTTTTTCAAAAAATAAGATAAATACATCTCTAAAATACTATCTTTTTTCGCATTTTCATTTAGACTAGTTAGTCCTGTCTTTAAATAAGACAATGAAAGGTCCGGAGTAAATCCTATTCCTGCAGTTAAATAGGCATAATCAATATCATCCAACAAATTATCAACACAATAATTAAACCTTTTTAACAAGGTATTTTGATAATTCATAGCAGCTCTTTCTGCTGCACTAGAATCAACGCCATAATCTATCAACTCATCTTCATATTTGCTACATACGTCGGGGATGGTAGAATAATATAAATCATCGTAATCTATAACAGAAGAATTAAAAATTTTCGCTTGCTCATCAACATATTTGTATACAGATGAATAGACAAACGATGTATCGTTTGATTTATTTTGTAAAAGTGTAGTGGTTAAATTGTTTTCTATATTTGCTTTTAATTTACCAATTTGATCATATACTTGTGAATCATCTAAACCAACAGAATAAAGACGATATTGAGTTTTGTCTAATACAGAATCAATATGATCTTGTAAACGAGTTTTAGTAAAAACGTTAGGATTATTTGGATCAACAGAATCAAAATGAAAGTATTTAGACTCGTTTATATCATATTTTTTTGCAAGTTCTTTGTTTGGTAAAAAAAGACGATCAATTTTGCTAGCAGTCGAAGTTGAAGCAAATAAACACACTAAAGGGCATGTCGTAATCAGCGGAGCCAACAAAGCAAAAAAAATCTTTGTTTTTATAATGTTTTTTTTCATTTTAACCATAATATCTTACTTTATATTAACTATTATATAAAAAAATTAAATTAAATTAAACTTTATTTTTGTGGATGTAGGTAACACTAACTTTTGGCACCACCTAAACAAGTTTATTATAGTCAGGAAAATATGATATTGATTTAATAGGACAATAAACTTGTACATTTTCTTAATAACTTTCCAAGTTCTTGATTAATTATTCGACGGTATCTTTCAATGCAACTATTGCATTTTTAGTATTGGAAATTATTATATTTTTTCTTGTGCAAAAGATTATGTATTTAATAAATAAAAAAACACTGAGTTAAAACCAAACTTCCCAGTAACTTAGTTTGATAAAGACTATTGTATAGTTTAATCGATGATTTATAGTTTAATTTTTTTCATAAAATGATTTTACATTTTTAGAAAAAACTTCGCTAACTTAATTTAAAATTAATATACTTTTTAATTTTTAATTGTCACATCTTCAATGTATTTTGAATACTCTGAATCCATAGTGAATGTTGGTAAGGTTATTTTTTCGCTTTTAACAGGATCACTATTGCGGTTATTTATATAAAATGTAAATTTTGGCAAGTCAGAATCAGGACGTTGATAATAAGTTGGAATATAATCTCCTGAAGAATTCTTTACAAATTTTATATAGAATTGACTAGACATTTCATCCATTGAAGTTGCACATAAAAATTTACTTGTTGCAGGTGAATGAGGATTATATTCAAGTTCACCAAAGGAAATAGAATCATTAGCAGACGAAGCAGACATTTCTAAATCTGCAAAATTAAACGTTTTATCCATAGAACTTGAAGTGAGATGCAAGCTACCATTTATTGTTACATTAACTTTTGGTTGTCAGCCAGAACCTACATTAAATAGATCTGACAAAGAAAACAATTCTTTTAGCGAAAAAATTTTGTTAGGGTCGTAGATGTTGTTTTCAAAATCATATCTAATTTTATCTAGATTTAAACGCGGAATCTCAAACACTATATTGTTTATATTTAATTCGTAGTTAACATAATATGTAAATACATATCAACTGCTAGGTGAAATATAATAGTCATACTGAAATTTACCAGAATAGTTTATAGGTGAAGTAGGACTTAAATTAAGGACATAGTTATTAATTGTATAAGAATTGTAAGGTGAAAATGAAGAATCACCACCTGAAGAAGCGCCGTTTTCAGATAGATACAATAAAAGACTAATATCATTAGACAACGGTTCTTTTGTTGGATAATTTGTTTCAATAATCATATCCATATCATTGTATCCTTGCGCAGAGACATATGTTCAAGAGATACAAGAAGTGTAAATGTCTGTTTCGTTGTGTGGTTGAATAACAACCGATGTGATATTGTTGTAGGTATCAAATTCGTATGATATATCAGACACGCCAAACAAATCAACTGGTTTTAAAATTTGATTACTTTTTAAAGTATAAATAGATTTTAATCAATATTGTATGTCATTTTCAGATAGTGGCATTCCATTAAAACCATAAAATGTAAATCTTTCAATAGGAATTTTAATATCTGGATATTTACCAGAAATTTTATCATACACACGACGGTGAAAAATTTTTTCATCTGACGAAGAAATAAATTCTTTTCAATTTATATCTTTTGTATCAATAAATATTTTATAAAAATTAGGGAATGTAAAGTCATCAGAAGGAGAACTTAAAACATTTATACTACAATCAAGCGGGATGTTATTAGATATACTATCAAATGTAACTTTGCATGTAGATAATGACAAATGATTATCCAATGATGAAATTTCATAATGATCAGGAATAGTACCGTCATCATTTGAACTAACATAATTTAATGATATATCAGGAAAAGAAAAATCAAGAGTCACAGTGCCTTTATAACCGTTTGATGCCTCTCAATCAGCATTCACATAAGAATGTAAATTTTTATCAATCGTAATATGTCCAATATCTACTTGAAATTGAAACGACTCCAACAAAGAATTACATGAAAAAGTTAATTTTGCAGAGTCTCACACATTTTTTGATGCTTTTCATGAAGTTTCATCTTTGTGTCATTGTAAAAAAGAAAAATATGGTGATTCTTTAAATAGGTCAATTTCATTTGAATTTAAAAGAGTAGAAAGATTAACTTTATTTCCATATTTTTGTAGAAAATTAGTAATTTCTTTAGCGTTATTTGCAGTGTATCCAAAAAAAGGAGTAATCATACCATTAGATGAAATTTTGTTTATTGATATGGTATCGTTTGGAGAATTAAATTCACCTTTTGAGAGAGCGTAATTAGAAGACCATTCAAAATTAATTGATTTATTATCAGCTAACGGAAAGATTGGTGAGTCAAATAAAGCATTAGGATTTAAACCATTTAAAGAAGATGTTGAAGACGTAGGATAACTAATATTATTTGTTGATGAAACAAAGTAATTAAAAGAACTAAAAGGGACAAATAAAAATATCCCTAATCCACATCCAACACTTGTTAAAGATTTAATTAATTTTTTACTATTCATATATTAGTTCTCATTGTATATTACAATTATTATATTACTTTAAACAAAATTTATTTTTTATTATTTTTTGTTTGTTTTAAAAGTCAATAGGAAACTTCCTAGTAATATAAAAAGTCCATAGTTGGACTTAAAATTAGTTTGAAAACAACGATTTTAGGGAAGCCAAACTATGAACATTAAAAGTATAGATGATTTAATCGATACGAGAGAGAAGTTATCAAATATTGTAAGAATCTTCTAAATTGAACCAATTTTTGATCAAACCATTATTTAATTATAAAAAAATTGTAAACTAACAGATTTTACAAACGTATCAAAAAAACAAATAAATATTGGACTATAAATCATCATTAAACTATACATGCCTTTATGAAAATAAATTACTAGGAAGTTTGGTTTTGACTTAGTAGTCGCACAATAAGCTGTTAAACATATAAAATGATAACTATTTATCTTAAATATATTTTTTATTCTAGCTATCAAAATTAATTAAGCTGTAGTTCAGTCTGATGGTAATCCTCTATTTTTTAAATATGTAAGCAATGCTGCACTATCATTGCCATCAACAGGATTAGCTACAGTCACTGTTCCTTCAGAAGGAATATTGTTATAAAATGCAGTTGTATATACGTTGGCAGTACTGTTTCATGAGTTTCAAACAATCCTATTAAATGATGAACAATTATGAAAAACTAGTTATGAGTTCATTTTTCTTGGGGTAATCCGCGATCTACCAAAATTTGAAAAATTTTATTCTTTAAATTTTGATCTTGTACATTGTCTCCAAAAATTACCCTACAATCTCAAGGTGAATCAATTCCAACTTTTGAAAAATCTATGTCATCTTGTATTGTTAGAGAAGTTATATTATTAAAAACAATTGTGTTTAAAAGTTGTGATTCATCAAATGGGCCTTCATCATGAAGTACTGAATTCCTTCCAATCGAAAGTGTTTGAGAATCAAAAATAATTTTAGTAATATTACTGTTAAAATGCATATTTTGTGATAGCTCACCACTAACATACGGTCACACTGATGTGATTTGTTCAGGAACTTCAAGTATATGCATAAAACTAGGCCAATTTAGAGCAGGTGGAACTATTGTGTTAGCTATTGTAGGCAATATAACCCCATTAATTCCTTGTAGTTCTCAAATATCGAATTTATTGGTACCTGATTGTGAAAAGTTATTAAATTTTGATCAATTTTCTCAGTCACTTTCATCTGTTACAATTAAATTATTTATAATCGGATCAAAACTAGGACCAGGAGGTATCGGTTGGTCACCACCAGATGTTTTTTTACAACTTGTAGTTGCGAATGGAATCGATCCAACAATCCCTAATCCGCAAGTAATGCCTGCAATAATTTTAATCATTTTTTTGTTCATAATTTATTCTCCTATATGATATTATACTCGTTTTTTTTTTTTTTTTAGACAAAAAATAAAAATAGCACAAAAAAAATGTACCCAAATTAGTTTGAGTGCATTCTTGTAGAATAAGTGATAATTTATGTGATTATAGCTAATCAGCTGGTCTTCAACCAGTTTGTGGAAAACTACCTTTTGTTTTAATTCAGTCAAATAATTGTTGTGAAGAAGCAATTGATAGATTTAAAGATTTAACCGTTCCTGTTGGAGAAATTATTCAAATATGTATAAAGACTAAAATTTATTTTAGTTTCATATTCATCAGGTAAATCTCAGGCGATATAATTTAATTTTAAACAATCCCTAAAAATATAATCTTCAAATTCGGTTGAACTACTAGGGAATGTAATAGAAGTCAATGATGAGCAGGCTCTAAATCCATATCCCAAAATAGTTGTTAAACTAGTACAATTTTGTAAATCTACCGAAGTTAATTCTGGGGCGTTTCGAAAAGCGCTAGTACCAATTGAAGAACAATTAGATTCTTTGGCAAAAGTTAATTTTGTAATAAATGTT
>CATEWF010000047.1 GCA_949527715.1 uncultured Mycoplasmatota bacterium
TAGAGATAGAAAATATTATATTCGTGAGCATAACAAGCAAGTTGAAAATGAAAAACAAAAATTTAATAAAAAAAGAAAATAATTATGTAAGGTACTGATTACAAAAGTCAGTACCTTATTATTTATTTATATAAATCTAAAAATATTAAAAATAGCAAAATGCCAAGAACGCTTGATGACATATATGATAGACTTAGTAATTTACTTGATGCTATAAATAATGGCATTGGCAGAATTAGTGGTAACGGTAATCGTAATCCTTCAATTTCTGATGTAGATAAAATACTTAATGATTTTAGACAATCATTAGGTGATTTAACTGATAATTTAGATAAATATAATACTACTTTTGAAAAAGATATTATTGCTAATCAGGAGAAAAATGCAAAAGAAATTAATGACATAATTAAGCAACAAACTGATTTATTTAATCAATATATAAAATATCAAAAAGAACAAATAAAAAAACAACAAAAGATTTTAAATGATGTTAATGCTACAGAACAACAAAAAAAGGATGCTCAAAAGAAAATACACAGATACGAAAAACAAATAGATGATAAAAGACAAAGATTTAATGAAAAAGATGAAACAAAGGAAGCAAAAGAACAAATAAACAAAAAAAGACGAGAAATAGTAGAAGACCAAGAAGACAAAAGACGTTTTAGAAATACAAAATATGGCAGAAATATTTCTAAAATAGAAGATATGGCTGGTAATGCCAGAATGTATGGCAAACAGATGCAGTCTATTGGTAATAAAATGGGTGGTAAATTTGGTAGTGAAATAAGTAAAACTGGTGGTAAATTAACTAAATTTGCAGGCGCTTTAGGAAAAGCAGTACCTGTGATTGGATGGGTTATAACTGCATTACAACTTCTTGGTGATGCAGCAAAAGCAGTTGCAGAAGCCGATGCAGAATTACAAGAAATTCAAAATGAACGTAATACTGCAAGAACCAATAGAAATATTGAACGTTCAAAAATAGACACTCAATCATTAGTTGATGAATTACAGACAGCAACAGCAAAAGGACTTGCTTCATTCCAAACTGAAAGTAATTATGCTATTGGGCAACAGAATGTTGGTAATATGAAATCAATTGCTGCTGCTCAAGTTAGTACAAATGCGATTACAAATGGTTATAATGATGCTGCGTGGGATGCATTAAATCATATGTTGGATATTAATGCAGCACAATCAAAAGTAAATCTTTCATATGAAGCAGAAAGTCAAAAAACAGAACGTGCAAATGCTTTAAAAGAATTAGAATTTCAAGGCAGACAAAGTGTACGTGAAGTTGATAAACGATTAGTGGATCAAGATTTACGAGAGAAAGAAACCGAATTAGATAAACGTGACAGAAATTATACGAGAGAACATCCGTTTGCAACAACTTTAAACAGAGCCGTTGGTTCTAGTACTAATTCGGATAAGATTTTTAATCCTGGTGGACAATCTTATGGTACAGTTGAATCGGCTAATAAAACTTCTATTGAAACCGCAGTTACTATGGGTACGATAGAAAGTATACCATTAGTCGGTGGTTTAGTATCTCCTTTTACAGATGCAGCATATACAAAACAAGATACTTTAGCAAAACAAAAATTAGTAAATGAAAGAAACACATTAAATTCCCAAAAAGCATTAGCAGAAAATATTTCTGAATTAAGTGTTACAATGAAAACATCTACTAATGAACTCGCAGACTCATATACAGATGCTGCTAAAACTATTGCAGAAGCCGCCATTGATACTCAAAATACCATTGATAAGACATATGCTCAATTTGCAAGAACCATTGAAAATTGGACGTTAAACTTTGAAAAAATTGCATTGGATTCCGCTGCAAGTAAAGGTTTAACGACAAATAATCAAAATGGCTCATATAGTAAATTTATGAATCAAACGACCAGAACGTTATCTAAATGGGGATTGAATGAGCAAGATGTTATTCAAATGCAGAATGCCTATGGTCAAGGAACTGGCAGAAGTATTATCGGGGATGAAACAAGTATGAATAAAACGGCTGCCTTTGGAAAATACTTGGGTGATAACAATTTAGCCGTAGAACTATCAAATTCTACTGAAATTTTTAATATGGGAATGAGTACCACAATGGATTTAATGTGGGATATGACTAAAAAAGTTAATAAAATGGGTCTTGATGGACGTAAATATATGAAAGACATGACCCAAAATTTAAAGATGGCACAAAAATATAACTTCAAAAATGGTGTACAGGGAATGATGAATATGGCAAAATGGGCGCAAAGTGTCCGTTATGATATGAACAAATTACCTGCATTATTAGAAGATATTTTGGGTGGTGGTCTTGAAGGTATTATAGAAAAAGGTGCTAAATTACAAGTATTAGGCGGTGGTTTTGCTATGGGAGCAGACCCATTAGCAATGATGTATGAAGCGATGGAAGACCCAGATTCATTAGCAAAACGTATCAATGCAATGACAGAAGGTATGGGTAAATTTGACAGCAAAACAGGTCAAGTTAAATTTAATGGAATGGAACAACGACAACTTCAATTATTAGCCCAATATACAGGGCAGTCGTTAGATGACGTTAAAAACCAAGCCTCATATAAAATAAAAAATGAAAAAATGGGTCATCTTATCAGTAATGATTTAGATGAGGAACAACGTGCTTCATTAGTTAATAAAGCATATTATAAAGACGGTCAATGGATGGTTAATGGTATTGATGGAAAACCTATGCAAGTATCACAAATTAATGACGAGAATATTGACCAAGTTCAAGCAGAAACTTTTGAAGGAACAGTTGAACAAGCATTAAGCAAAATTGTCGGTTATTTAGATATATCAAATGGATTATCAACAGAACAAAAGGCTGCTATATCAAATGGTTTTGTTGAAAATGGGGAATATATCAAAAATCAAGAAGAAAGATTGGCTAAACAAGAAGAAGTATCACAAAATATAAATGAATGGGTCGAAAAAGTTTCATTATGGTCAGAACAAGCAACTCAATCTTTTCAAGCAATACAAAATGATATAAAAACACCTGCCGAAACTGCTGCAACTGCCCTAATAGCAATACAACAATCTATGAATAATGTTCAAGAGAGTGTGTCTAAAATTGCTGAAAAATTAGGTACTGAAATTGAAAATGCAAAGTCTGGGAATGGTCAAATAAATTCAGAGGCTGGGAATGGTCAAATAAATTCAGAGGCTGAAAGTGCTTGGGAGTGGTTTTTGGATGAAAGTAACGGAAATAATATTAAGAAGGTTAGAGATAAATTATCTGAATTAAAAGGTTACGAAGGACAAGATTTAGTTGACAAAGCAAAAGAAATAGAAGCCTTTAATACTGGATGGAATGATTTGTTAGATGCAATGGAAAATATGGGTATGATTTCCGATGATGATATATCAAATCTAACACCAGATAACATTAAAGCAATGATGAAAGCCGCAGGTATCGAAGATGGTGTGCTTTCTTCAAACGGAAATTCTATGCTTACTTCTGCCTCTAACATTACGCCCATTAATGATGGTTCTGTTCAATTAGCCAAATCAGACCCAAAAGATATGGCTTTATTTGCAAAAACAGGTGGTCCTTTTGATACATTGTTTAATGGTATATTTAGTAAAATAAATGAAGTTTCTAACATATTACCGAAAGCGTTAGATTATATTATGCCGTTTGATAAATTTATTAATGATGTTTCCAATAACAAAGATACATCAAATAATGGAAATATCAAAATAGAAACAGTAAAAATAGAATTAAATGGAAAACTTGAATTGGAAAACAATGGAGTAAATATAGATATTATGAATGAAATCAAAAACAATCCAACATTATTAAGAACCTTATCTCAATTAATTTCTGAGAGTATCGAAAAAAATATAAATGGAGGCAAATCTACTTATACAGGTGGTATAACGGCACCAAGGTTTAAAGATACAAGTTTTTAATATTTTTAGAAGAAAAAATTTGTTTATTAGATTATATTTAGTATATTATAGGTCCCTAGTGGACCTAGTATACTATAAATTATTTAATATATAATATTCTATAGTATACTAGTATAAAAATAAAATAATATCTTATAAAGATGGATTATAATAAAATAAATGATGATATATCTAATACAGATAGAAATAAAATTACAACGGCAGTAAACTTTGCGTATAAAACTATCGACACTCTTGCTTTATACGCAAGAGAAAAAAGTGATAGTGTAATTGATATGATTAGCAAAGTATCTCCTACTGAATTATGTAATTTTAATGTCAGAAATGGTATATACATGATGCGTTTAATGAAACTTAACCAAAAAGAGAAAGAAATAACATTAAATGCGTTGGGTATTGATGCTGTTACAAATGGTAATTCACACTCTATAACAAATACTGCTTTATCACCAAGTTATGCTGAAGGTATGAATTATAAAGATGAATTTGCTATTGAAACTCAAAAAAACAAATTAGATGGACATGAAGCAACCTTTACTACGACATTAAGAGGAAATAGTAATCTAAAAACAACTAATTTATACCATGATGATAATTCTACTGGGGAAGAAGAATTTACTAACGAAGATAAAATAAAAACAAGTAATTTAAATAGTATTTTATATAAGACTAAAAAATTATTTAATCAACATAAGATAAATACTATCATTTCAAGATTTCATACAGACCCAACAACTCCTACTGATTCAAATGATACTTTAACATCTTATGGGCTTTCTCATGGTAGAAACTTATTAACAGGTAAAGCCGAGAGAAAAGGTGGAACATATAATAGAAATGGTTATGATAATCCATATTGTCGAGTATGGACACACCATTATCAATATGATAGATTAAACAAAAGAATACGTCCATTTAATACTGAAGATGGAAAATATATTACCCCAGAAGAATTTCATAAGTGGTTAAGTTTTAAAAACGACAAACAAGTAGTAGTTAATGGAAAAGAGCAAAAAGAATGGGGTTGGAAAGATGATACAAATGGTTGGAAAAAATCTGTATTAGGAGAAAATGGATTTATAAATATCGTACCAAAATTTCAAGGAGGTGGTTCTTCAAATATTCATACTAAACAATGTATGTTTTCAATTGAAAATTTAGCGTGGAGAGATTATGATCCATATTCTTTTGAGAAAGCATTATCTTGGGAACAACGAGGACCTATGGGTGGTAGAATTATGTGGTTTCCGCCATATGGTATAAGTTTCAATGAAACGACTTCAACCAATTGGTCTAATAATACATTTATTGGAAGAGGTGAAGATGTTTATACTTACATAAACACCATTAGAAGTGGTACTTTGAATTTTATGATGGTTGTTGACCATCCATCTATAATTGATTATGTAAGTTGGGGTGGAAAAAATCAAGATGGTAATAAAAAAGTGTCAGATAATGATATTCATAGATTTTTCGCAGGCTGTGATGATGTTGCTGGACCAGATGGAAGTAATACTAATGGTGGTGTGTTAAGCGAATATGCTACACCTACACCATTAACAGATGAATATGTAGAAGTTGTAGAAAAAGAAATAAAAAAAGTAATACCACCTGAGTCTGAAATACCAGATACACCACCAATAGAAATTACATTTTATGTATTTTACCCTAATAATTATTCTGGCTATTATGACGAACCGAATAATGAAACTACAAAAGTAGAAGCCATACCATACCTACTATATGGTAAAGGTGCTCAAATGAAGCCTAATAATAGTGGAACTACTGATAGTTTACCATTAAATTTTGATGAAATCATTGAGAATAGTATTGGTCGTGGTTATGAAATGGAAAAAGGTGGTAATGGAATGGAAAAAGGTGGTAATGAAATGGAAAAAGGTGGTAATGGAATCGGTAAGGTTGATAATAATTATGTTATTGGAACTGAAAAAAGATGGTGGAATAGCAATATTGGAAATAAGTACGTACCTTCAAGAAATAGATTGTGGTGGTATCGTATTGATGGAGAATATAAAAATGAAAAAATTACAAGTTTAAAACAATTAAAAGGAACACCAAATGCTTTTATAAACTGTTATGACCAAAACTTACCACGAAAAGACTCATATGTTGATAGTAAAAGTCTTGGATTAAATAGTGATATAGATTCTGTAAAATCTGCTTTTACTGAAGAAAAAGATAATGAAAATTTATATACACTTGCAGAGGTAGCATATTTATTTGCTAATGATAATATAAAAAATATTATTAAAGATAATTCTTTGAATGTTAATTTACAGGAAAGAACTGAAGAGTTAGACGAAAAACTTAATAAAAATGGCTATGAATTAAATAGTGTAATTGTTTCTGGATATTCAAATGAACATGGTAAGTCAATAACTGATGGTTTAAGAAAAGAAAGAAACAAAACGTTAGCCGAGAATAGGGCAAATACTGTTAAGAAATGGTTAGAAGATATAAAACCTGAATGGAATGGTAAAATTACGGTTGGTGAAAACATCCCATCTCATGAAGTAGATACAAAAGATAAAACAAATGAAAGTGGTGATTCGGCTAAAAAATGGAGGTCAGCAAAAGTTGTAATGTTATTTACTTGCGAGAAATCTGAAAACTTATCTGATACAAATCAAAAACCATCTACTGAGGAAAATCCGTCTGAATTTGTTGGTTTTAGTAAACATTATGATAACGTGAAAAAAATTTGGTATTATAAAAACGAAAACGAAACAAGACCAGATTTTAAAGATAAACGATGGTTTTATAATGAAAAAGAAAATCAGTTTGAGTTAGAATATATAGATGGTGTGTACAATAGGACTTTAAATGTTTCTGGTTACATTCCAGATTTATCAAGATATAATATAGTTGAAAATAATAAAATCAGATATGACCAAGAATATCATTTTTTTAGAGCACTAAAGGAAAAAGACAGGATGACTTATGAAAAATTAATGGAAAAAATACAATATTTTAATCCTGCATATCATTCAATGACACCAGAAGGATTTAATGCAAGACTTACGTTCTTGAATCAGTGTATGAGACAAGGCAATACTGTAAGCGCATCAGACAGAGGTGCAAAATCGGCTAATAACCTTGCTTTCGGAAGACCACCATATTGTGTATTACGTTTGGGTGATTTTTATAATCAAATGATTGTTATTGACAACATTTCAATAAATTATGACCCATTAGTATGGGATCTTAATGAAGAAGGTATTGGTGTAATGCCTTTAATAGCAAATATATCAATGTCATTTAAATTTATTGGTGGTGGTGATTTAGGCGGACCTGTAAGAAGGTTACAAAATGCAATGTCCTTCAACTATTATGCAAATGCAAGATTATATGATAATCGTGCTGATAGAGTGGAATATAATTGGGATGATAAAACAAATGGAGCAATTGACCACGATTTAGATTTTGACAATAGTTATTTTTATACAACACAAAATAAAAGAGAAATTTAATTTTTATGGCAAACTATTATGATAGATATCTAAGATTTAGAGGAAATGGTCAAGTAAGGTTAATACCATATTTAAAAATAGATAAAAGTGATACGGATTTATATATTGTTTTCGATAAATCTAAAATGAGAATGGATATGCTTTCTTATAAGTATTATGGTGATGCTAACTATGGATGGTTAATATTATTGGCAAACCCTTCTTATGGAAGTATGGAATTTGAAATACCTGATAAAAGTTTATTAAGAATACCTTATCCGTTGAATAATGCAATAAATTTATATGAAAAATCAGTTCAAGAATCATTTGATAACAATTTTTAACTAAAAATATTTGGAAGGTAGGATTATTTTTCCTACCTTTGCTGTATAAAATAAAAAACAGTAAAAATGATGAAGAGAGGATTGTTAATTGCGTTAGTATTTATTTTTTCGAATAATGTATTTGCCCAAAGAGTAAATGAATATGGGCAGAAAGTCATTAGTGAGATTTTAATCGTCCATGAATACGAAGGAGAAGAACTGAGAAATAATACAAAAAAGTATGTTTATACCTATTCGGATGATTTAAAACTAAA
>CATEWF010000048.1 GCA_949527715.1 uncultured Mycoplasmatota bacterium
CAGTTTGTTCTAGGGAATATATAAAGCAACAATCATTTAGTTCTTTTCTTTGTTTACCATTTTCATCAACTAGGGATTCAAATATTTGTAATCTTTCTAAATAATCTTTCACTTTTTGTGGGCATTCTGGTTTTACTAAATAACTAAAGAAATGAGCGCCTGTATCATTATTTGCTCTAGGATGTTTTAAAATAGATAATCTTAATGCAGAAAATAAAGACCATTCTGGTAATTCATTCTTATTTCTCCTGTAATAAAATTCTGGAGCTTTTCTATCTGCATCGAATATAAAGTTTTCTTTTGTTAAACTATTGTATAATTTATTAAATGTTTGTACATTTAAAGGCATTGAATGCCACTCTCCGTTAACACTGAATGATAATTTGTATTGATTTCTTTGTGCTAAAGTAGCAACATGTTGTTGTAAGAAAGTCTTTAGTCGTCCACACAATTTACCTTTTCCATAGTTTGTTAAATTGTCAAAATTTATTGTCCATTCTTCTGGATTACCATCTAAATAATGCATAATATTATCAACAATTTGATCTTGTCTTTCATCATTTGCATTTCGTTTTAATTGTCTATAACTTGTAGGTCTAGGACCTTCTGAGTCATCTCTTGCTCTTCTCTGATTTTGAATATTGTTTCTAACATTATTTAAATAATTATCACCATCATTCCTTCTAGGTTGCTGTCTACTTGTTCTTCCATCTGCAAACCAATATATATTTTCAATGTTATCAATTGGACCAGTGTATCCAAGTTGTTGAGCTTTGCGCTGAATAATTAATGTTAATCCTCTTCGTGCATCATTTTCATTACCATTTCTTCTAACAAATTCTTGGAATGGGTAATTTCTATTAAATAATTTATTATAAACTTCTATTAATCTGTCGTTAGACGCTTGTGCAAAAGACATCTTTTTATTTAATTTAAAAAATGAGCTAAAGAATTTGTAAGGTTTTTGGTCAGACTAAATTTTTAATTGAAAAAGTTATAATTACTTCATTTATTATTAATGCTTGGTGACAACGATGTTAGAATCGTGATGGCTGATAGAAATATTGGTGATACACTTGAAAAGCTTAAAAATAGAAACATTCTGGTTATTGCTGCTAATTGTACAAAAGTGTTCTTATTAGCGAAAGAAGTTTTCTCATTTGAAAGGTGTCCTGAAAACATCGATATGTCTCTTGAAGAATTGGAAGATGTTAATAATTCCTTGATTACTTTAATCATTGCTCTTGCTGCTAAAAAAAGAGTTCTATGAAAGAAATGGAAGAGAAAAGCTTCCAGAAAATGAAAGAGTAATTAAATAAACAATAATTTAATCTTATTTTTCATTTTAAAACTTATTATGCATGTAAAAACAAAAGAAAGTATTTAAAAAATGTAATTGTTTATTTAATCTTTCTTAGTAAATATTTTTTGAAAATAGATCGCACGTTGACATGAGTTCTTTATATCTGAAACCTCGAATTTGTTGTCATCTACTTTACCTGATTTCTTAACCATAATGTAACCGGTATCATCATCTTCAATACGAAAATATTGATCTATATCTTCGATCGAAACTATCTGTTTGAGGTTCATGGCGACATTAAAGTACTTGTTGTACCTATGTACAAACAATCTTTCAGTAAAAGTCTTTGCATCTTGGCATTTCTCCCAATAAAAGCTAGTAAATGTTCGTCGACTCATTCTAGAAGCACAATATAAAATGAAGTGATAAAATAACGTGTTTAATTCAAAAAGTTTAACTTTTTCTTTATGAATTGTTTAACTATTGTCTTTTAATTAATCTGATATAAAAAAATAAATAAAATTGTTTATTTAGCTTTTAATATTTGTTTTAAAATGTTTAATTTTGATTTTTAAGACTTGATATAAAAAAGATCAAAAAAGATATAAAAAGATAGAATTGATTAAAAGTAATTGTTTAGTAAAATTAGTACTTAACGAAGAATGTCATTTGAATATTTGGCTCGTATACTAATTCGAAGTAGTCTAAAGTTCCGATAGAATTGATGATCTCTTTTATATTCAATTTACAAGAAAAGAACTTGTTGTACCTATTCATGTAGTCGCCTATTTCATAGTATGGCTCATCCAAGGTTTGATAAAAATCGTAGTAGGTCTTTTGGCTCATCCGTAAAAAAATAATGAAATACGTTAAACGGTTTTCTTATGAAAAACTAAATGATAAAATATCCGTTATTAAAAATAAGGTTAACAAAATAAAATATAAATTAATTAACTTTTTATTTATTCTTGTGTTAGATTTATATGTAATTTATCAGTCAAACTTTTAGTAATGGGATAAAACTTAGTTATGTCTTCGTCAACTTTAATAGCAAAAGCATGAACTGCCTCAAGTAGGTACATTTGCAAAAGAAATGCTGGTGCTCTTTGTAAATCGATGTATAATTCCGTAGAAATACTTATTGCCTCATTCTTCTTTTCTTCAGTAGTATTCATTTTATTAATAATGTTCAAAGTTTCTTGTGGTAACTTTGTTTCCATTTGACAAAAATAAAAATAACCAAACCGTTTTTATTTGACTAGTCTTTGTTTAATTTGTGCTATATTAGAAACTTTAATATTACTTACATTTTCATTTTCTACAATACATCTTACAAATTCTAATACTAATATTCCAGCATCAGAAATATTCTTTTGCTTTGGACAATTAACATATTGAATTTTAAAATTTTTCATACCGATATAATTCAAAAAGTTAATAAATTTCTCAGAAATAATTGGATGTTGTCCATTTAATGAATCATAAATTTTAATTGTTTTAGATGTTACAGCGATGTTTATTAATATCCAGTGTGAACTAAAATGAATAGGAATAAGTAAGTTGTCAAACTTTTTACTTTTAAGATCTTTTACGATCTTTAGATTAGAAACTGATTTAAACCCATCATAACCTGATAAAGTCACATAAAACGAAGGTGATACATGCCCTATTTTATCTTTCTTGTTCTTTTTAATTATTCGATCAATGTTTTTGTTCATAAAATCATCACTTATTACTTCTTTTGACATTTATAATTAAAAAAATATTTATTCTTCTTCTTCATTAATAATTTCTTCCATTGCTTCTTCCTCTTCCTCTTCTATACTATAATCTACATATTCATCAAATCGATATAAAATAACTTCCAAGTTTTCTGTAGTATCTCTACTTAAATGTCTTCGTTTATAAATAAATGTTTCAAAATCATTTAATTCTACACCTTGAGCCTTTAAAAAGTCTATAATTTCTAATAAACCTGATTTAGTCGAAGTATAATATGAAAAGTATGATGTTTTTAATATTTCTAATGTTTTTAGTGAATCACGTAATGTCCATTCTTTTCCAGTATAACCATAATTATTAGTTTTATAATAAGGTGGGTCAGCTAAAAAGATTACATTTTCTTTATCAAGATATTCATCAAAAAGTTCTTCCCAGTCTTTAGAAACAAACTCAATACCTTCAATATAATCACTAATATCTTCGTTATAAGGTTTTTTACAAATCTTATTCCAATAATACCTTTCTAAGAAATCCTTTTTATTAGTTGTATATTTACTAGAATAAAGTATTGATGCACTAAGAGTAACCCAATCAACATAACCAGTTTGTTTATTTAATAAGTCATCTATCTTTTGTTTAACTTCATCATTAACCTTTTTCATTTTTTCTGAATCTTTTAATATTTCTTTTATTTTGTCTAACAATTCATTTGTTTGTTTAATATTATGAAGTCTTTCCATATAATTGTCATGATCATTGCATATAACTTTAGCATTTGGAAAAACTTTATGAACTAAATACGATAAATAAAACGACCCGCCAAATAAGTCTACAAAAGTCATATTATCCCCATCAACTATTTTAAACAAAAACTCTAAAAACTTTTTACGTCCTGAAGCTTTATTACCTTGAAATGGTAAAGGTGGTAGCTTTCTAATTTGAGTTAAATCATCCATTTTTATGACAAAATAAAAAAGGCATTTAATAAATCATATTACTTTTTTTCTATTCATTCTTTAAAACAATTTCTTTTAAATGTAAAAAATGAGCAAAAAAGTCAAAAAGGTTCCAAAAACTACTAAACGAAAGACTACAACAACTAAAAAACCTATTAGAAAACCTACTAACAAACGAGTAATTCATAAACAAAAACCATTTTTTGAAACATTTACAAATACAGTTATAAGTACAGTTCCATTAACTACAACACCACCAATTATAATTAAAGAAGATGGGGAAAACTGGGCCGCTATTAGAAAGATTAGTGAGAGTGCTATTAAATTTTATCGAGATTATCATGACATTAAATCATGTGATACAGAACTAGCAAGACGATTAAATGAAATTGAAGGAATTGCTAGAAACAATCATCTTGTTTCACATATTATTTATATTTTGAGATCAAGACAAAGTTTAATTGATAAATTGAGACAAATATATCGTTATGCACTTAAAAAGTCGAATTAGTTTATTTTTATGAAATTAAAATGGGTAAAAGTGCACATGTTAAATTTGTTGATAAACGAGCAAAAATAGAAGAAACAATTAAAAATCAAGCAAAAAACAAAGTTCCTAGAAAACCAGCAATAAAAAAGGTTACTAAGAAAGTTAGACCAGCAAAAGTAGGAAATTCGATTGCATCTAAATTAAACAAAAAGGTAAGTAAACCTGCTAAAAAGATATTAAGAAAAGCTAAGAATTATAAACAACAACAAAAATCATCTGCACCTCCTACTAATATTATTGGAGGTGTTCCATTAACTATTAGAATTAAAAAATATATAAGTCTGTTAGATAACAAATCACCTACTTATGTAAATGATGTTAAGAAGTTTTTTGATGAGAGTGTGTTTAATGGTTTGGCTGAAAAACATAAAGCGAAATACGAAAAAATCTATAATAATATTATTAATAAATATAATAAAGCTAATGCAGTGAAAAAAATCAAGAAGATTAGAAACGTTGAAGCTAAAGCTAGAAAGACTATAAGAGAAAACTCTGAAAACTTATTGAATGACTATGAACAACATGTTAATAATTGTGTAAATTACTGGAACGGACTTGTTTTAAGAACTCGTTCTGATAAGGTTGAAGCATTAGAAAAACAAGAAGATAGATTAAAAGGAATTAAGAAAAATATTGCAAATGTAAAGAAAGCTAAAGTTAAAACTAAAGTTAAAAAATTAAAAGATAATGAAAAACGATTCAATCAAACTGCTAAAAGATATTATGGTGCTAAAAACATTAGAAATGCAAAAAGATTAACTAAAGTAGTTAAAGACCTTGAAAATCGATTTGATCAAGCTGATATTAGACTTAAAAAGGTTAAGGATAATATTAAAAATGCGAAAAGAGAACCTTCTCCAACTCCTCCAGAGCCATTTAAGCCAAAAAGTCCTCCACCTAAACCAGCGTTTAGCCCAATAAACCCATCTGAAATTCAAATAACTATTTATGATGAACCTAAAAAGACTAAGCCACCTTCACCAAAGCCAAAAAGTCCATCACCTTTAAAAAAAGTTAAAAAATATCAAGATCGTAAAAATCGATTAGATAAAGCTAATGATAGATATAAAAAAGTGACAAAAATGGCTGAACTTAAACCTAAAGTCAAAAAACTTCAAGCTCGTGAAAAACGATTTGTAAGTGCTAATAATAAATATAAACGTGTAAAAGAACTTGCTAATATAAGAAAAAATGGACTACCTAAAATAACAATTAACGCTTTAAGTCCTGACCAAATAGCAAAATATTTTAAATTATTATATGATAAACAAATAGATAAACCAAATATACGTTATATTCCATATTCTCAATTAGATTTAATGGATGCAACCACATATAATAAGTTTATCAGAGGCCAAAAAAGGTATGATTTCGAAAAAGCAGATGAAGTATGGCTGACTCAACAAACTGATGATGAAAAATATTGGAAGTTTGTGCGATTAATAAAACTAACTCCATTAGATTACAATGTGGTTATTTATGACCCATTTAATGGAACAAAACTTCATATGTATAAGACTCAATTTGAAAATGCAGTTCGTGATTTTCTTAACACATTACATATAAGAATAAAAGGCCCTATTAAATATGTCGATTGTCCAACAAGTAATGTAGAAAACCATACTTGCTATTATGTTGCAGAATTTATGAGACGAGTTATTTATAAACAAAGTATTGGTAAAAATTATGATGATGGTTTATTGTATAGAAAAATAAATTATGAATTACAAAATAATAAATTAGTTGCTGATGATTATATCAGACACTTAATAAAAGATGGTAAAATGAAATAATAAAATCTTTTGTTTATTCAATAAAGTTATCATCAGTATAGAATTCACTTCGGAAGAAGTCTTTTAGCCATTCTTTAAACTTGGGAACAAATATAGTTTTCATTGTGATTTCTAAGTTCTTTGAATCGTACTTAAAATCAAATTCGAAATCTCTTGATTTAGCTTTGGCGATTTGTCTTTCTTTTTCAGTCATTTTTTTGGAAAAGTCTAAGATGACTAAATTCTTAATTCTTTTTAATTTATTCAAGAATTTTCTATTCATCATTTTAGGGTCTTCAACTGGTCTTACTTCAAAGAATCTTCTTTTAAAATTATCAGAATAACGGTCTTCTTCATGTTCAAATAGTTTAGGTCGAGCAATATCAAATACTGTAAAACCTTTTAGGTTTTGATTGGCAGCATAAGAGATCAAGTAAAAGTAATCTTTTTGTTCTTTAAACTTTCTATTCCATCTTAGAATTTCTTTGTCTTTCATTAGTTCAATATCAGCAAAAAGTTTATAGATGTAAATAGCTTTGATCGGATTACCCCAATTTGCAACAATAGGAACAAATGCTTGTGATACATACCATCCTGGAAAAGGTCCATTATCAATTTGCTGTTCAATAAAACTAGAATCATTATCAGTTATATCTCGAACTGATTCGAGACTAAGACAACTCAACCAATCTTCTTCATCTTTCTCAGATTGGCATGAGACAAGTATAGAAGTAACACTGAACAAGTTTCCAGGTTTGTAATGCACAATTTTGATTGTTCGACCGAGTTGGTAAAATTCAAATTTTTCATCAATTGGAACTATACTAATACCATTCTGCTCCATGTCTTTAACTTCTTCAAGGATTAGTTGGTCAGCTTGCTGCTCGGACATTTTTATAAAAAATTTTAATAGACCGCGGATAATAAAATTTGAATTAATTTTCATTTAAAAACTAAATAACAAATTCTGAATAATATGTTCAGAAAAAGTTCCAATAAAAAAACTTTAAATTATCTTGTGAAATAAAATAAGAAGTATAAAAAAAGAAATAAGAAATATAATATAATAATGTTTATATTTATAAATAAGTAATTTCTACAAAATATCATCTGATGTAATAATTCGATCGATGCATTTTGAACTTGAAATTCATTTGAAGCATTATGATAACTAATTTAATAGCTATAATTAGCTGATTTGTCGATAAATTGTGCTGATTTGTGGTTATTGTTCGATAATATCTGATATGAATTTTAAGATCAGTAGCTGAGTTGGTCTAATCTAAAAATAGAGTAGGTTAGTGTGTTTGTTAATGCTTATTAAGCTTGTTGATACGCGGATTGTGCCATATTGCGAATTTTCATTTAAAGATCAGTAGATCGAATGATTCGATTTGATGGGAGAGTGTGATAATCTGTGAAATATTTGTTAGTGTGTGTTAATAAGAAGCTAGAGTAAGCTAGAGTATATTGTCTTGGTCGCTGGAACGATTTGATCTTAAGATTTTAATTTTTAAATTTGAATTGAACACTAAACTTTTTTATGCTCGAATTAATTCTGAGCTCTTAGAAAT
>CATEWF010000049.1 GCA_949527715.1 uncultured Mycoplasmatota bacterium
TTAACAATAAAAATTTGGTAATATCAAAAATAAGTTGTATCTTTGCAATGTAATTAAAAATCGAGTTGATAGCTCAGATGGAAGAGCACTATTTTTAAGTTTATATTAAGCACATAATAAAATAAGTACTGTTTATTATTTAATATGGGGACGTGTTTAAGTACACGTATTTGAGGTGAAATTTAAAAAGAACTTATAATCGGTTGCGCAGCTTATTATAATAGTATTTTTAAACGTAATTGAGAATATAGTGGGTTCGACTCCCAGCCGACTTGACCAAACAGATTTATAAAAAAAAAATAAAAATATGAAAGGAAGTAGTAATACTAATAAGTTTAAAAAGTTTCAAATTAGATGGGCTGAAAAGTTAGGTTATGAAAATAATCCTTATTTAGTAAGATGGACTTTTATATTTTTTGGATATTCGATGAGAATACATCATTGGATTAAGTCTGATGATAACAGATACTTTCACGACCATTCAGCAGATTTATTGAGTATCGTATTAAAAGGTAAATATTGGAATGTAAAACCAATAGATAAAGATAAAAATCCAAATGATATGATTTTACAGCCATTTTTTGAAATGGATGATGTATCTTTTGGTGGTGAAGTTGAAGTAAAAAATGAAAAATATTGTTATGTTGAGGGAATTTTTAATTCTTGGCATAATTTTATAAACTTACGAAAATCTATATGGTTTTCAAAAGCAGAAGATAGACATTGGTTGAAAATTCCAAAGGAAGGTGCTTGGACTTTGATGGTTGAAGGTAAACCAAGACATAAGTGGGGATTTTATGTTAATGGGCATAAATGGAGACCTTTACGATATTCCCATAAATATGGGATTAGACAAGATGATAATTATCAATAATTTTTAACATAAAAATTTGGTAGTTTAAAATAAAAGTAGTAATTTTGTAATGTGAAATAAAAAAATTGCGGGATAGCTCAGTGGTTAGAGCGGTAAAAAAGAAAAAATACTTTATGAAGTTTTCTTCTTGAAAAGATAGTGTTTGTAAAGTTACTTCGAAAATGCAATCATGGTGCTACAAGTCGGTGGTTCGAATCCATCTCCCGCAACATAAAAAAAAAAATAAATCTTTTTATTAACAAATAAAATAGTGAATAATTATGGGAAAGTACAACACAAAAGCAGAGGCTAAGAAGCCTACAGAGATTAATGCTATGGGTGAAATGGCATTTAAGTTGGGTGATAAGGAAGAATTGGTATCAACTGTAATGACCACATTCTTGCAGGATGCTTATTACGAAAAGGAAACTGAAATCGTAGGACGTATCCTTAATAAACTCAAGAAGGTTGATCCTTTGTTTGCAGCAAAACTTGCTATTTATGCTCGTAATGAAGGTAATCTACGTTCAGTGACACATCTTATTTCGGCTGCTATTGCAAAAGATGTATCTGGAAGCGATTGGGGAAAACGATTCTACAATAAAATTGTGGTTCGTCCTGATGATATGTCGGAGATTGTATCTGCATATGCGTCTTTGAATAAGATGGACTTGAAGGATATCAAAAAGATTCCAAACTCAGTTAAAAAGGGTTTTAAAACTGCTCTTGAACGTCTTGACGCTTATCAGATTGATAAGTATAAGATGAAGCGTAGAAATGTGACTCTTGTCGATTTGGTACGTCTTTTCCATCCAAAGGCAACACAGAAGAATGCTGAAGCATACAAACGTCTTATTGAGGGTAAATCTCTTGAAGGTCTTTATGAGACAAAGATTTTTGAGAAAGAGATGACAAAGGCAGGACAAACAACTGTTACAGCAACAGTTGAGGAAAAGCAAGCCGCAAAAGAGGAAGCAATTTCTTTAGTACTTGATAATATCAAGGGTATGCCTATTATGAATCTTATTCGTAATTTGCGTAATATCTTGCTTATTGCGCCTGACCGAGTAAAGGATGCTTGTGAGCAGCTTCGCATCGAAAAGAAAATTATTAATTCACGTCTGCTTCCGTTCAGATTTGCAACAGCATATGCTGAAATTGAGAAGGTTTCATATTCTAATGAGAAACCAAAGACAAGTATTGCCTTTGAAAGTGATAAGGAAACGACAAAAGTTTCAAAAGAAGAATTTTTTAAACTGAAACGAATGATTCTTGATGCCCTTGAAGATGCAATTCAGATTTCTTGCAAGAATATTCCTAAACTTGAAGGAAATTGTGCAATCCTTGTTGACCATAGTGGTTCTGTACGTGGTGATGGTGGTGGTCATTCGAGAGTATCAGCCTTTTCTGCTACAACAAGAGCGATGATTGGTAATCTTTTTGGCTCTATGATGGCATATCGCCAAGATAATGTGTATGTAGGGCTATTTGGTGATAAACTCATCAATGTACCTATTGACCGTTCAAAGAAACTGCTTGATTTCAATAAGGAAAGTTATGAAATTGGCGCACGATGTGGCGGTTCTACTGAGGCTGGTATATATGACTTTATGCGTAAAGTTGTGGCTGAAAAGAAGAAAATTGACAATATAATTGTCTTTTCTGACTGTCAAATTGGTAGCGGTAGTAGCTTTACTCATTGGTATGGCACAAGTTATAGTGATAGAGGCGGTCATTTCCATGAACTATTCAAAGACTTCAAGAAAGTTAACCCAATGTGTAACTTCATTGTTGTAAACTTGAATCAGACAAAGGGTAATTCTGTTTTTGACAAAAGTCAGAGAATACTTAATATTGCAGGATGGAGTGATAAAATCTTTGATTTGATTACTTCAAATTGCAAGGGTTGGGATGCGATTATCAAGGAAATTGAGAGTATTGAAATCTAACCTAAATATAAAAATGACTGACGTATGATACCCATCAGTCATTTTTTTTTTTGTTAAAAATATATAATGTTTTTGGTTTTTTGAGAAAAATGTATTAATTTTGAATACGAATTAAAATAGTAAAAATGGTATGGCAAAACAAGGTTTATTGAATGAGAAACAGAATAGAGTACGACTGTTAGAAAGTAATATTATCATAGATAAAAATCTCCCTAAGTATCGTATTTTAGAAAAAGTTAATGAAAATGCTAATAAAAATAATAATTTTACAAACAATTATTTGATTTTATCGTCATCTGATGAGACAAATACTAATGTAACTTCGTTATCATATGATACTTTGCGTGAGTATTTTATCGAAAAATCCGATAATAGTGTAACTGATTTTAACTTGAATATCTCGGAAAAAATGCGAGATATAATTAACAAGACTTCTTTTAATGGTAATAGGTGGTCTGGGCAAAGTAATCCACTTGCATTTGGTCAATCAATTGGAGAAAAGGATACATTAATCAATGCAGTTAAAAATTGGTTCAAACGAAATAAAAAGAATAAGGAAGAAAAAGAGACTAATGATAAGTTTGACGTTGTTAAATTCTTTTCTGACGTAAAATCTTTATCAGAAGAAGAAAGTAATAAGTATCGTGATAGAATTACTGAATATGTAAATTGTATTGGTTATACTGAACAAACAGGACAAGTTGCTCTTAAAGAAAAATTGTTTGAGAAGTTAGTAATCAATAAATACGAATCTATCCTCTATTCAAAGGGAATGTATAAGGCATTAAGCGAAGAATTGTTAGTTAAATTGGCGAAGAATTCCCCCAAAGCATTATCTTTGGATTATATTGCAAATTTTGTTCGCACCATTCCATTAGATGTAATTAAAAAGAAAATTGAAGCGGATAAACTTGAGGTATTTGATAATTATGTAATTTTGCATTATGACCCTGAAGGTATTTCATATGCTTCAACAAATAAAGAAAAAGAGAAAGAAGTAAGAAAAGCCAAAGACCCAATACTTTTTGGTGTTATTTCTGGTAGTGATAAATTGTATTATATTGATGATTGGGTGGATGAGTACTGTGATTTAACATTTGATAAATGTGTTGAACAGTTAGGTAAGGATGTTATTGAAAAGTCTTACATTAAAGAAAAAATATAAGAATGCTTATAAAAAGTTTTTCTAATAAGAAATGTGTTCATAGTATTACTAACGATGGATGTTGTTGTTGCAATTGCATCCATCGTTATTTACTAATTGTTGATAACACACCTCTTGGTTTTAAATGTGGAGTATTTCTTAATAGTGATGAACTTGGTGGTGGTTCTTTAATGGATATACCAGGTATAGATGGACACGCTATGTGTGAAATGCATACAAGAATAAATCAAAAACCAGATAATGAACTTGAAATAGAGAATGGAAATTGAAAATTTACCGCTAACGTCAAAAAAAGATAGACAAAAGATTATAGATGTATGGTTCGATAACCGTTATGGAACACCAGAATTAACAGAGAGTGGAATTAAAGAATTACGTCAATTATATGAGAAACAAACTGATAAACGGAAGAATAAATATTACATAATAGAAAAAGTAAAAGATTTATGGCACATAATGAACAAGTATTTACACCTCAATATATTGTAGATAGTATGTTAGATGATATTGATTATTGTGATGATAATATTCGTAAAAAACATATTATAGATAATAGTTGTGGCAATGGTAATTTTTTGATTAGAATTATTGAAAGATATATTAATGTTTGTATTGAAGATAATTTATCAGAAGATGAAATCATTGATGAATTAAAGACATATATTCATGGTATTGAAATAAATTATTCTGTTTATGAAGAAGCATTATCACGTGTTCATAATTATATGAAAAAACGAGGATTTAAAAATTATTGTTTTGATTTAGATATTAGATGTGGTGATACATTGTTTATAAATGATTATGATAATAAAATGGATTATGTCGTAGGAAATCCACCGTATTGTCGAATACATGATTTGAATGACGAACAACGTAACAGAGTTAAAGAATTTAAGTTTGCTCAAGGAGGAATGACTGATTTGTATCTTGTATTTTTTGAAATCAGTATTAATATGTTAAATAAATATGGTAAACTTGCATATATTACCCCAAATTCGTGGATGACAAGCAAAGCAGGAACTAATTTTAGAAAATGGATTAAAGATACAAATAAATTACACGCTGTAATTCAATTAGGTCATAAAAAGATATTTAATGAAGCGACAACTTTTAATAATATTACTATAATTGATAATAAGAAAAATAGCAATAATATTTATTACAAATATTCAGTTGAAGAAGAATATAATATGTACCGTTTAGATAAATGTTTTATAAATGATGCTTTTTATCTTGGTAATTTTATTGAATTAAAACAATTAAAAGAAATAATTGAAAATAAAACAAAGGAACAAAAAGTTTTTGTTAAAAATGGATTTGCAACCTTGAATGATAAATTATTCATCTTTAATGAGAATGATGATGAAAATAATATTATAGATAATAATATTATAGATATTTATAAAGCCTCAACAGGTAAAACATATAAAGGTATATATCCATTTGATAAAAATGGAAAACCTTTAAAATTTACTGACTTTAATAAGCAAGTCCAAGAAGCCTTAATAAAACGTGCCAGAATTTTAAAAACTGATATAACTAATAATATATGGTTTATTTACGGACGTTATCAAGGGATTAAAGATATGTCTAAATATCGAATAGCAGTTAATAATCTAATCAATAACGAAGAAAATAGTGTAAAAATTAAATTACTTAAACCTGGCGATGGTATTTTTTCTGGTTTTTATATAACTTTTGATAATGATGACGAATTGTTAAGTGAATATGATAGAATAGTGTCTTTACTTAAAAGTAAAACTTTTCGTAAATATATATCTTTATTAGGGAAATATAAGAATGGTGGGTATTTTACCTTTTCAAGTAAAGATTTACAAATTTATCTAAATTATAATTTATAGATTATGAAAATGTATAAGGTAATTTTATTTAAAGATAAAGAAAATCATATATTCTATAATTTATGTGATGGAAATATGATTGAAATTTATATTGATAATTTTAATGATGTTGTTATAAACATAACTAACTGTACTCCGTTCATTAAGAATGGTAAATTGATTAAAAGATTGAATGAAAAAGAATTGATTACTCTTAGAGCCACAATTTCTAAGTCTGAAATTAAGTTATTATTGAAAAATAATATAACATTAGACATTATTTTGAGTAATGTCATTAAAAATTTTAGAAATTATAAAAGAAAAAAGTAATGGTTTTTGTTATTTTTTAAAATAATGTGATATTTATTATTATAATTGCAATATTAAAAGATAATATGAACAATACACTAATGATAAATAATTCTTCTGCACAAACATTAATGCAACCAAAAGATTTTGGCTGTAGTCTTGTCGGTAGAAATTATAATTTAAGTGTCCCTGCGTATTATGATTTTATTGAAGATAAGAATTTTTGTAGTGATAATATGAATATGTTGTGTTGATAATTTTACATAAATACTATATATTAAAAGGCTACAAAAATTAACTGAAAAAGTTGAGATTTGTAGCCTTTAAGTTTATATTTATATAGAACACGCAAAAAAGAAAGAAAATATGGTAAATATAATAGTTGCAATAACAGAAAATAACGCAATAGGTAAAGATAATAAACTATTGTTTAGATTAAAGAAAGATTTACAAAATTTTAAAGAGGTAACGACTGGACAAATAGTCGTAATGGGTAGAAAGACATTTGAAAGTATTGGAAAACCTCTTCCTAATAGGGTAAATGCCGTTATAACAAGTAATAAAGTTATAGAAGGTGTAAAAGTATATAGTTCTTTGACAAATGCGATTGAAAAATTAAAAATGGAGTTCCCAGAAAAGGAAATATTCATTATTGGAGGTGGACAAATATATAAAGAAGCATTAAATAATGATTTAGTTGATACTTTATATATCACCAAGATAAAAAAAGAGGTTTTAGATGCAGATACCTATTTTCCTGAAATTGATTATAGAAAAAAATGGAGAATTACAGATGTAAAGAGGTATATTGAAAACGATATCGAGTTTTTTATCTATAAAGCCGAAAAAAATGATTAATTTTACAATTTTTAACACCAAAAATTTTGGTAGTATTAAAATAAATCGTATCTTTGCAACGTAATTAAGAAACAACAATGAGTTCTTTGAAAGAAAATGATAAAAATAAAAAATTAACAAAGATTTAACATTAAAAATTTGGTAATATCAAAAATAAGTTGTATCTTTGTAACGTAATTGAGAATGGGGATGTGGAGAAGCGGTTATCTCGTCTGTCTCATAAGCAGAAGACCGTTGGTTCAAATCCAACCGTCCCCACAAAAAAGAAATTATGTATGACTGAACAATCTCTTGATGGGGGATAAAGTATTAGGTTTTAAACTGAAAAGTTTAGAGTTTAAGTGGATAGGTCATAAGAAGCATAAGGTTGAAATAGCCAGAGTTGCGCAACTCTGAGTGACGTAAGAAACGGACAAATCGTTGTTCTATGTTGACATCTGTATCCGTTTGGTGGTAAGCAATCCACCCATCCATTAAGTATGTGAGTAGCTAACACATATGGATGTGACTGAATAATGCGCTTATGATGAGGCTTGTGAGTAGTCAGGAATCTCACTATATAAATTTCTTTTTATATATTACATTTTTTAGCGGGATGTAGTTCAGTTGGTAGAATGCGTGGTTTGGGACCATGAGGTCGCAGGTTCGAGTCCTGTCATCCCGACAAATAAAAATCTTTTGTTAATATACAATTTTTAACAAAAAAGATTTGGAAGTTTCGAAAAAAGGTTGTATCTTTGCAA
>CATEWF010000050.1 GCA_949527715.1 uncultured Mycoplasmatota bacterium
TAAAGATCTTTAGTTAAAAAATAATAGCCTGTCAATATCGGTTCTTCCAAGACAGCTATTTTTTTTGTATATTTTTTTTGCTTTAAAAAAGTTAAAGTTTTACATTTTCCACCACAAACACAATATTTGTTAATATTGTATTTTTTTGAAGTAAATTCAATTAGACTATCAACAAATCCTTTTGCTAAATGATTGGCTCCTGCTGCAAGTGCTGTTGGTGTGTTAAAACCATAATCAAACCAACCATATAAATTTGTTTTAGCTTCAAACTTGTTAGTTCTTGTTAATTCAGTTGATGTATTAAGTGTATCAAATGCAGAAGAAAAACTTGGAGCGATCATTACACCGTGTAATTCTTTGTTATCTACAGCAATTGAAAATGTTGCTGTTCCAAAACTAATAGCACATGCTTTTTTATATACTGTTTTTATATACATAGCTAATCCTAATATGTCTGTACCAATTTCATTAACATTAAATTTTGATAAATCAAAATGTTTTAAAAAATTTTCATTGTTAATTAATTTTGGTGTCACTTTATAAGTTGTTTTGAGTTTATTAATGATTTTGTTATTAAAACTAGGAATAACACTTCCTATATATATAGAATATATTTTTTCTTTAATTAATGGAAGTTTTGTCGTAGAAATTTTTTCTTTTTCAAATCTAATTATTTTAATAATTTTGTTATTCTCAAAATATCCAATTTTTATATTAGTATTACCAGCATCAATGATTAAATTCATAATTTTATTAACTCTTTATATAAAATATATTATATGAAAGTTGTCTTGATCATTTTTATAGTTTTATTAACAATTCTAAGTTGTTTATTTTCTGGTAATGAAACATCAGTAACTTCTCTTAAACCATATCAATGACTATCGAGAAAATCAAATGACAAGAATAAAACTAGAACAAGATGTGTATTAAAAATATTAAATAATTATTCAATTGCTTTAGGATCAATTTTAATTGGAAACACAATATCTAATATTGTATGCTCTTCATTGGTCACATTATTTGTTGAAAAATATTATGGTAATGCATATGTTGCATTAGCAACAGGAATACTAACCTTGTTTGTTTTAATTTTTTGTGAATATTGACCAAAAACATGAGCTAAAAGAAACGCAGTTAAATGAATGTCTTGTTTTTGATGAACAATAATTGCATTTTATTATTTATTATGACCATTGTGTAAATTATTTCAAAAAATATTCGAAAGAGATGAAAAACCAGCAACAGCTAGTGAAAATGACGTTAATTATTTAGTTAAAACTATTCAACAAGAAGGAATTCTTGAAAGGGATGAAGCAAGTCTTGTAAATAATGCGTTAAAATTTGATGATACTCCTATTTCATCAGTAATGATTAGAAGATTCGCTTATTTAAATACAACAGATACTGCTCAACAAGTAAGAAATAAATTTATTAAAACTAACTATTCAAGAATGCCAGTAATAAACTCAAAAGGTAATCCTGTTGGTTTTGTATTAAGCAAAGATATTTTAAGAGACTTCGTTCAAGATTACGATTCGATTCAAAACTTTAATTTAGATAAATATATTAAGACGCTTCATACTATTACATGTGATGACAATCTTGATGATGCATTAAGAATAATGCAAAGAACCAATACTCATATGTTAGGAATAACAAATTCGAAGAAACATCGTAAACTTTCTGGGATTGTTACTATGGAAATAGTAATTGAACAATTGGTTGGTAAAATATATGATGAAAAGGATAAAGTAAATGACGTTCAAGCAATTAATTCATTTACATGAATTGTTGATCCTGATGTAAATGCCCATTCATTTTTTAAACAATATTTTGGTTTAAATTTATCAAACAAAAAAATTACTATAGAAACTTTTTTAAAACGTACTTTTAAATTTAAACATAATATTAAAGGTTCAAAATATAGAGCTAAAAAATTTTCTGTAGCTATAGTTGGTTCTCAAAAAGGAAAATCTTTAAAATATGAGATAACTAAAATTTAATTTTAGTTAATGAATTACTTAAGTACTTTTTTTTAATACTTTAATATTTTTATTCATTTCTCTTATAGCGTGTGATGAAATATTAACTAATGAAGGATTAGAAACAAAAAATATAGTTTCAATGTTTTTATCTAATTTGTAATTAGCTTGTGCCAAAACTAATTCATATTTAAAATCTTTTATATCTCTTAAAGATCTTACTAAATATTTACATTTATGTTTCTTAGCAAAATCAATAGTAAATTCTTTGTTGATTGCAGTCTCAACATTTTTAAGTTTTAATTTTTGAATTTGTCTTTTAACTTTTAAAAATCTTTTATTTAAATCATCTTGTTCTTTATCAACATTAATAGAAACAACAATATACAATTTATCAAATAATTGTGCTGCTCTTCTAATAACATCGATGTGTCCTTTATGAAGCGGATTAAAGGACCCAGGAAACATTGCAATTTTCATATATGTTTATGAATTATATAATTATATATAATTATATAAGTAACTATATATAGGAGAAAATATGTCATTTATTGAAAATCTAAAAAGTAAAATTGCGATTAGTTCATATAAACCAAAAATTGTATTTGCTGAAGGATGAGATAAAAACATTCATGAAGCAGCACAACAATTAAAAGAAACTAAAGAAATTGTTCCATTTTTAATTTTTAGAACACGTAGTGAAGTTTATGAAGATATTATTGATAACTACATTGTTATTGATGAAATGGACTTAGATAAATATGCTAATGTTTTATTTGAATTAAGAAAAGCAAAAGGATTAACTATTGATCAAGCTAAATCATTAGTTAAACAACCAAACTATTTAGCATCTTTAATGGTAAAGATGGGAGAAGCAGATGGTGAGATTTGTGGTATTCAATATACTACTAAAGATACACTAAAACCAGCACTTCAAATTCTTAAAACAGCACCTGGTGCTAAATTAGTATCATCTGCTTTTGTAATGCAAAAAGACAAGGAACAATACATTTTTGGTGATTGCGCTATTAACATAAATCCAAATTCTGAACAACTTGCAGATATTGCATTGGGAATTGGTAAATTTGCAAAAGATGTAGTTGGGTTAACTAATTTAAAAATTGCTTTATTAAGTTATTCAACAGCTGGAAGTGGTGCCGGTGAATCTGTTGATAAAGTAAGAGGAGCACATGATATATTAATGACTCTTCCTGAAGCGAAACAATTTCAAATTTCTCCTGAAATTCAATTTGATGCATCTTTTGTTCCAGAAGTAATGCACAAAAAAGCAAAGAATTTAAATTGAGATACAAATGCTAAAATTTATGTTTTCCCTAATATTGATGCAGGTAACATTGGTTATAAGATTGCTCAAAGAATGGGTGGATATGAAGCAATTGGTCCAGTATTAATTGGATTGGCTGCTCCAGTTAACGACTTAAGTCGTGGTGCTTCTACAAGTGATGTAGTTAATCTAGCATACATTACAGGATATCAAGCATTAACTCAAAGAAACAAGTAAAAAATAAACTCCCATTTGGGAGTTTTTTTATTGTCTTACAACTTTTCAATTAGTAACATCAAGTGAGTTTTTGCTAAGCAAATCTAAAATTTCTTTGTCAGATACATTAGCACATTTTATTAAATATATAATACCGTTATTTGGGCAACCTCTAAATAAGTTACCCGTCATTTCTCAGCTTGGCAAACCATGAAGGTTGTTAAATTTAATTGTATGTAAATTTAGACTCAATGCAAAAGCATCATGATATATATATGATAAGTTATTACCAGTAAATGAAATCGATCTTAATTCTGAACCGGCAGCAATAAAATAACCTGTTATTTCTCTGAGTGAAGCGGGAAAAACCGCTTCTGTTAAAATGTATGGAACTGCACAATAACCTAATGTCTCCAAACTTTCAGGAAAAATTATTTTATCAAATAATTTGTTATTATTAGAAGTTGAATCAGATGAAGAAAAAGCAAAATCGTCAATTTTTTTTAGTTTTTTTAAATTACTCAAATCTAATGTTTTATATTGTTTAGAATTATTTAAAAAACAATCTTCGAAAGCTTCTTTCCCTATTGTTTCAAGAGATGAGTCTTGTTCAAAAGAAATCGTATAAAGTGAAGGATCATCCATAAAAGCTTTGTTATTAATGATATGTAGAGATTTTGGAAAAGATATATATTTACAAGAGATAGATGTAAAGGCATTTACATCTATTTCATTTAAAGCATGATTCTTTTTTAAATCTAAATCATCACGAATAGAATTTGCATGACAAAACGCTGATGATCCTATAGAAGTCAATGAATTATTCTCTTCAAACAAAATACCAGTTATGTAATCTGGAATAGTTGATTTAAAAGTAAAAATATCATAAAAAGAATTATTAGCTATTTTGTTTATTCATCCCGGTATACATAGTTTGGTATATCCTTTATCTTTATAATCTTCTTCTTTAAATGAATAATTGAATCCTCACAATTCCCATCGATTATTATAGTTATCATAATTTAAAACTTTATCTGGTGGCAAAACATTATAGTCAAACACTTTAAAAGAAAATTCTTCTGTATCGATTTCAAAATCTTCCGAATTTGATCTAAATACTATTTTGAAATTGAATCTCTCACATTTTGTAATACCTGATGTCCATGATAATTTATAAGTATTATTTTTATCTGTTTTAGTCTCACTAATGCTCAACCATGATGGTATCTGATTATCTGATACAATAGTGCATGTAAGATCGGAAGGAATATCTTTGCTTTCTGTTGGAGAAATTAACATACTTTCTTTCGATTCGCCTTCAATTCCTTCAGATCATGAAAAATTTTGTATTCCAAAATAGCTATATTGAATATAAATTTTTTCTTTTACGTTCAATGTGAACAAATTTGAAACAACATAATCATCACTATTAATTTTTGATACAGTTTTAACTCTAAAACTATATGATTGGTTTTTGTGTAATGCTTTCCCGTTTCATGAAAATTGGCAATTGTTGTTATAAGGCAGTAAGTCAACCCATGTATCAATATGTGTATCTGACTCATCAATAATTTCTCATTTTAAGTCAGGAACGTTTGATTCATCTTTTGTTTTAATAGTTAAAATATTATCTGTTTTTTTAGGTTGCCCTTCTCTTATATCAATATCATAACTATTACATTCACATAACAAATTTGATTCATGGTGTTTACACGAAGTTAATGATGGAGAGACTACACAAATTGAAGACAGCGACAACAAACCCAAACTCAATATTTTTCAAATTTTTTTCATTTTTCCTCCTAGCATATATAACAAAAAATCTATTGGTGTATCAACACACCAATAGATTGATTAACAATAGTTAATCTGTTAGTTAATATATATATATATATATTGACCTTATCATATAAAAATATTATACTAAATTATTTTCTTGTTATATAAGAATGATTTCTGCCATCTGTAAACTTACCTGTTAAAACTAAAATAAGATCTGTTAATCACATAATAAATTGGATTGGACCACATATAGCATATGCATATCATATTTTTGGCAAATCCCATCACACTGAACCACAAATTCCTAATATTAATGTAACTAACGCAATTAATCCTGCAGCTAAATGATAATCTGCAGTTCAAAATTTAAAAGTGTAATCTCTATGAACACCTAATCATCCAAATACAACTGTAAAAAATACAAGTAATTTGTAATTTATTACTTTTGTACTTCTATGTTTTAGTCTATCTTTTTTTTCGTTACTTAATGGTTTACCGTTTACTCTAATCATATGTTTTGATTATATGAGAGAGCTAAAGTATATTTAGAATAACTTAGGTAAGGCAGTACCAACTAAAATCATTATTAACATAGTTAATAAAATAATTGATAAAGTTTTCCAAGCACCTTTATAGTAATCATTTAAAGAAACTTTACATAAAGAACACCCTGCAACAAATGGACCAGCAGTAGGTGAGAATAAATTAACAAAACCGTTTGCTAATGAGAATGTTGTTATTGCTCCACTTACAGTTAATCCTGAAGTAGAAGCAGCAATAGAAGGACCCATTATAGGAAAAACTGTAGAAGCGAATCCACTTGTAGAAGGAATTAAGAATGAAAGAAGAATAAAAATAATAAATATTATCAATATTCCTAATTGGGCATTAATTGAATTCATCATATTTGATAATCCATCAACTAAAATACTATTAACACCAGAAGAAGATAACATCATTGACAATCCTCTTGCTATAGCAATAATAAAAGCAACTCCGATAAAATCTCTTGCACCTGTGAAAACATTTTGTAAAAAGTTTTCTTCACTTGTTCAAGTGATAATACCAATTATTAATGCTGATGTAAAAAATAAAAAAGACATTTCAATTAGTGATCATTGACCAATACCGTTATCTCCAGCTCAAATAAATGGTAAATTGTTTTTTAATCAATCATTGAATCAAACAAATCCTGTAAAACCTGTTAAACCTTGTCAGTCTATAACCATTAAAATCATAAACAAGAAAGTTAAGCCAAAGATTCATAATATAGCTTTTCTTTTACCTGTTAAAGGATATTGCTCATTATTTCCAATCTTAAGATGTTTATGATGGTCTTTCATTTGATTATAAACTACAGAGTGTTTTGGATCTTTCTTTACTCTATATGCATGATAAGTTACACAAACAATTCCAACAATAACTAATAATGCATAAGTTATTACTCTTCACGCTATACCTGTTGTGGTTGTTAAATGATCAACTCCAGCTTGTTTTGCGGCTTCAACTGCAGGAGCGACTAAAAATGGATTAAGAATCGAACCAGCCACTCCTAGTCCTGCACCAAATAAAATTGTAAACAATGAAGTTAAAGTATCAAAACCAGCAGCTAACATTATTGGAGTAAGAATCAAATAGAATGGTAATGTTTCTTCACACATACCAAATGTAGTCCCACCTATTGAAAAACACAACATTAATATAGGAATAAGGTAAATTTCTTTACCTTTCATTTTTTTGATTATTCTACTTACTCCCGCTTCAATAGATTTAGAAGTATTAACTATTTGTAAAAAAGCACCAATAGTTAATAAGAAAATAATTAATTCTGCCGCATCAGCAAATCCTTTTAACGGAGACATCAAAACATCAAGAATTCCTGGAACAGTTCCAGTTACTGGAACTATTTTGTCATCTATTTTTGTTTCATATGTGATTGGACCTTTAGATAAATAAATAATTCATACTATTAATGCAATAGCCAATGTAAGAAAGAAAAGAATTGTATATGCACTTGGTGCATATGCTTTTTTGTTTTTAATTTTCTTATTTAATTTAAATTTATAAATGTATGAAGTTATTGCACCAGCAATTGGTACTCAAGTTGTAAATAAATATGCAAGAAATTTACTGTTCTTAATGATATTTTTATTTTTCTTTGCATTCAATATTGTAAAAGTAATTATTAAAGCAAGAGAAGTAATAGATTGTAAAAGTTAATTTACGCCACTTACAAGTATAGCATAATCGTTTGG
>CATEWF010000051.1 GCA_949527715.1 uncultured Mycoplasmatota bacterium
AATTTAAAATTAAATAATAATGGCTAATACGACAAATAATAGTGCAAGACAAGTGCATGTAAGTCCAGGTATATATACTAAAGAAACTGATTTATCTTATGCAGCAAAATCTCTTGGTATAACTACCCTTGGTGTTGTAGGTGAAACTGTAAAAGGTCCTGCATTTCAGCCTATTATGGTTGATAGTTGGAGAACATACCAAAACTACTTTGGTGGAACAAATACAGAAAAATTCCGTGGAAGTCAGTATCCAAAATACGAATTACCATATATTGCTAAGTCATACTTAGATGAATCTAAACAATTACAAGTATGTAGAGTTTTAGGTTTATCTGGTACAAATGCAGGTGCTGCATGGATTATTGCAGCAAAAGGCGAAAAAGAGGGTGTTTATACAAGCGAAAAACCTTTGGTTATCGCAGTTTTGCGTTCTCGTGGTGAGCATAAAAAAGCAGCCTTTTTAGAAGCGGCTAATCCTGATGCTGGTATATGTGAAGATGTATATGAATATGATAAATTAGTTTATTATGCTAAAGATGTACATGTAATACCTAGTAAAGACCTTAACTTGAATGATGAATGTAATACAGTATTTAATACATCTGAAAATAAATTCACTATGGATGTATTAAACTATGGTACTTTTACATTAGTAGTTACCACTAACGAAGATGTGGAGAAGAAATATTCTGTTACATTAAATCCAAAAGATAAAAACTATATTCTAAATGTTTTAGGTAGCGACCCTGAAAATGGCGATTCTGAAATTTATGTAGAAGAATTATATGATGTAGCAATACAACAACTAATCGAAAGAGGATTGTTAGACGAATTAGCATTTGCGAAGGAAGCCGCCGCTAAAAAAGAATACAAACTTTTCACATATAAAGATATTAAAACTGTTCCTTCACATAAACCAGTATTCGATTTATTGACTGAAGATGAAAGTATGTTGTCTAGAAAATATGTAGGAAGAAGATATTTGTATTCAAGTGCTATTTCAATAAATAATGAAAACGGTAAATCTCTTAAAGTTCATATTTCAAGTGATAAGGGAAAAAGTTGGATACAAGTAGAAGGTATTGTAGGACACATCTATACAGTTGTTCCTTATACTAAATCTGATGGTACAAGAGTATTCTACTATGGTGAATATGTTTCTGAAGAAAATAATAATAATGATGATACATCTTTTGAATATAAGGCGATAGATAATAATACTAAAACTTATTATCCTTCATTAGAGAATAACTTCAAAACAGAATATCTCAAAAGTGAACATAAAGTAGATGAAAAAACAAGAGTGTTCGATGATGCAGTAGAGGTATTGAGTGATAATTTAGTTTATATTGCTGTTGAGGATAAAAATGACAAATCTATTGAAGTTAGACCTATTACTTTAGATTTGAATAATTACAAGGAGCAATACAGATTTGCTTCTACCCCTTGGATAGTTTCTGAAATGAAAGGTTCTGCCGAACATGTAGAATTGACTAAATTATTCAGATTCCATACTATTTCAGATGGTAGCAGTTCAAATACAGAAGTAAAAGTTTCATTGGCGAATATTGACCCAGATAACGGTACATTTGATGTATTAGTTCGTAGTTTTTATGATACTGATGCTTCACCTATTGTATTAGAACGTTATACACAATGTAACTTAATACCAGGTTCACCTAACTATATTGCATTAAAAATCGGTTCTACTGATGAAAGTTATGAAACAAAATCAAATTATATAACGGTAGAAGTTAATGAAACTGATAAAACAAAATTATCAATTCCAGCAGGTTTCTTAGGCTACCCTGTACGTTGTTTTGATGGAACTATTGTTATTGAAGATGGTGAACAACCTAAATTAACTAAGCCATACTTCCAATATAATACTAATGTCGATAGTGAAATCAGAATCAACAAACAATACTTTGGTATATCTGATATGACTGGTATTGATGAAGATATTTTAAGATATAAAGGCGTTGAAGCGTATAACGAGTTACCTGAAGGATTATCACCTTGTTTCCACTTAGACTCACGTATCCTTGAACAATCAGAAAAATCTGACGTATTAGTGCAGACAGTAACAGTTGATGGTGTTGAATATGATGATTGGGTAACTGTTGGCAAAGGTAACGTAACAGACTTTGGTATTGAACCAAGAATCGGTAGTGAAGATGTTATGATTAACACTATTTATGAGGACAAACGTTATCGTAAATTTACTGTAGCATTCTACGGTGGATGGGATGGATGGGATTATTATCGTTCTCAACGTACTAATACTGACGAATTTACATATACTAAATATCGTGGAAACTTAAACAGAATTAGCGGTGAAGGCATTAGTTTCTCTGTAATTAGAGATAGTGAAGCATACGGCTTTGATAATGACGTTAAAGCGATAAATTCAGACTATTATGCATATTTATCAGCAATTAGACAGTTTGCTAACCCAAAATCAATTGACATTAATATTTTAGCAACTCCTGGTATTGATTATGTTAATAATAAAGGACTTGTTGATGAAACAATTGAAATGGTAGAAACAGAACGTGCCGATTCAGTTTATGTGGTAACAACTCCTGATAAACCATCTGGTGCAAGTGATAGCATATCTGAAATGTACACACCAGAGGATGTAGTTGCTAACTTAGAAGATAGTGAAATTGACAGTAACTATACTTGTACATTCTATCCTTGGGTAAAATATTATGACCAAGACAATAGTCAATATATTTATCTTCCTGTAACAAAAGACATTGTTAGAAACTTTGCTTATACAGATAATACAACATATCCTTGGTTTGCAGCAGCAGGTTGGAACAGAGGTACTGTATATGGTGTTAAATCTAAAAAAAGTCTTAAACTGAATGAACAAGATGAATTATATAATGGAAGAATTAACTTTATAAATTCTTTCCCTGATGAAGGTATGAAGTTGTGGGGTGATAAGAACTTACAGGTTCGTGAAAGTCAAATGAATAGAATTTCAAAACGTAGATTATTAGTACGCATAAGAAAATTACTTTCAATTGCTTGTATCGGTTTATTGTTTGACCCAAATGATAATTCTACTGTTAAATCATTTAAATCTGCCGTTGAACCTATCTTACAAGATATTGTTTCAAAACGTGGTTTAACTGATTTCAGAATTGAAGTTGATGATAGCCAAGAGGCAAGAGATAGATTGGAATTACCAGCAAAAATTTATCTTAAATTACAGCCTAATCTGGAATACATAACTATTGATATGATCATCACACCTAGCGGAGCTTCATTTGATGATATTTAATGGTATATTAAACTAAATAATAGGAGAGGTTAATAAATTTAATCTCTCTTATTTTTTTATATTATAAGATATTTATATATAAGAAACTTTAATAATTTATTTTTTATGAAAAAAGAATTAAAAGAAATTATAACTGAAATGAAATTAATGCTTAATGAAAATCCAACACTTACATTGGAAAATTTTATTATGCCAGAAAGTTTTGATAGTGATTTTTCTGAAAATGATACATTTACAGATGAGAACGGTTATAAAGATGTACCACAAATAAATCAACCGAAAGATAAAGTTGAAGAACCAATAGAAAATAAAATTAGTGGTATTGAAAAAGAATTAACACAGATTAGAAAAATTGCTCTTAATGTTATTACCAGATTGGCAGACCAACCATCAAGTGAACAATATATATTAATGAAAAAGATATGGAATACTGTTGATAAGGCAATTGAAAATGGTAATGAAAAATCAATGGAATAAATATTTTTATTAAATCATAATAAAATTGTTATTATAAGGATATTTATATATAAATAAAAAATAATATTTAGAAACTAATATGGATCTTTTACTAAAAGCCCCTATCGAATATGAACCACTAAGAAAGAATAGATTTTTACTTCGTTTTCCGTCAGATTTAGGAATACAATCTTGGTGGGTAGCAAGTGCTTCAAGACCTACAATTACTATGGGTGAAACAGAAATACCTTTTATTAATACTTCAACATGGGTCGTTGGACGTTATATATGGGAACAATTAAATGTTACACTTCGTGACCCAATTGGTCCGTCTGCAAGTCAAGCAGTAATGGAATGGATACGTTTGGCATCCGAATCTGTAACAGGTAGACAAGGTTACGCAGTTGCATACAAAAGAGATTTAATTCTTGAAATGCTTGACCCAACAGGTGTTGTTGTTTCACAATGGATTATAAAAAATGCAATGCCAGTTGTAGGTAATTTTGGAGACCTTTCATATGACGATGATGCTCTTGCAACAATTGAATTAACTATTAGACCTGATTATTGTATATTAAGTTTCTAATAATCAGTTTGTAGTAAAAATTTAAGTTTGTTTTTAAACTTGTTTATAGTTTAAGGACAAACTTTTTTTGTGTTTTATAATTTAAAATAATTAAAAAATGCAATAATTATTTAATATTAATAATTACTTTTATATGAAACAACCAATAAAAGGTCAAGGAAAAATTAAAAGAAAAAAACCAAAAGCATATAAAAAATATAATCCATTTAACTTAGAGCATAAGGACAATAAACAGTACGGTACATCAAAATTGGAACGTGATTTTGCACGTGATTTTCTTGATGCAAATGGCATTATATATATTTATCAGTTTGAAGCCAAAGAAATTGGACGTTTTTTTGATTTTGCCATTACCTCTTATAAAAAGAGTTATCTTATGGAAGAAAAAGATGGAATTAAATGTGTTAATCAAAATGATAAAAGTTTTGAAGTGTCTTTTTTAATAGAAGTAGATGGCGATTATTGGCATTCTAATCCTGAAAAATTTAAAGATAAAAAATTAACTCCGACACAAAAACATAATTTATTTGTTGATAAATTAAAAGACCAATACGCAGGAATGCATTGTGTTCCATTGGTAAGAATATGGGAAAACGATATTAGAAACAATCCTCAAAAAGTTCTTGAGGAATTAAAAAAATATATAGCAATTGGTGAAAAAAAGAGAAAAATATTAGAAAATAGACGTATGCCACATTAAATTAAAATTTTTCTTAACAAAATTGAAAATAAAATAATAAATAATTATATTAAAGTTAAATAACTATATAATTTCATATTATGAAGGGAATATTATATATACCATATGCTAATAGTAGTTGTGTGAAAGATTTTACATATGACAAACCATTGACAAGTGAACAATATGTAAAAATGGAAACAAAAGAGTACAATGACCATAAAAATGGTGTTGATACTATGATGGTAACAAGATATGGAAATAATATGTCATATAATTCATACAATAAAAGAAAATTTAATTATAAAAAACAAAGTTATGAATTTTTTGAATGCGATTGCATTGTACTAAATGATGATGGTAAACCACAAACATTATTTGAATTGGTTAATCACGAAAAAGAACAAGAACCATTTGTTTTAATCTTAAATTTAAATGAAAAAAAATTAACCGATGATGCTGATATTGAGACGGAAATTAAAAAATGGATTAGTGATAGCACAAAAGTAAAAAATTGTAAAAGATTAAGTGATGTTGAGGTTATGTACCATTTACCTAAAAAAGATTTCAAATTAAAGGTAGATAATCGGATATGCGTATTAAAAGATTGCAAATTTCTAAAAATAATGAGTAGTGTGTCTTATAATGTATTTGCAATGATGATAAGTAAAATAACATTTGTTAAAGAATAAGAGATATATGGATGATAAAACACTTTTAACACCTGAGGAAATAAAAAAAGAAAAACGTAAAAAACAACTTGCTATTATAAAAGCAAGTAACGAAATGCTTGAATATGCAAAAAATACGGTACTAAATTCTGATAAAATAGACAATATCAGCAGAACTGAACGTGTTCAAGATATTGAACAAGCAATAGAGGAAAACAAATTCAAGGCACAAACGTATCTTCATGCCGATTTAAAAGAAGTCGAAGATAGTACATATGCAGAAGCGTCCGAAGAAGAAAAAAGAAAGTATGAGGAACGTTTAAAGAAAAAGGGTATCACAGAAGATACTTTAACCAGAATGGATATGGCTACAGTATCTACAAACGATTCATCTGAAAAGAAAAGTAAAAGAACCCATACAGTCAAACGTAAACGCAATAAAACAGTTGTTGATGAACAAGAAGAAGAAATTGTTAGACTTCCTAATGAGGAAGAATTAATGCGTAAATCAATGGCTACTCGTGAAAAAATTGAAGAACGTATTAAAAATAATACAAAACAAGAAGATTCTTTAACAAAAGATATTAAAGAAATTATTTCAGAAAAAAAAGTAAAAAATATAAATGAAATAAAAGAAACTGCAACTTCTAACGAGAATAACATCAATGAAAAAGAGGTTACTTCAACGGCAGTTTACGATTTTGATTTCTCTACAATCCCAGATTATATCCAATATGATATGATACCATTACCATCTGAAGGAAAATGTTATCCAATTAATTCTCCATTAAGATGTGGAAGAGTACCAGTTGCTATGTTGACTGCATCTGATGAAAATATCATTGCTTCTCCAAATATGTATCGTGATGGCAAAATCATTGACGTTATTCTAAGTAGAAAAATTCTTGATAAAAGAATTAACATTAATGATTTAGTTAAAGGTGATAGAGATGCCATTGTTTTATGGCTTAGAGCAACTGGTTATGATACCGATTTTCCAATAATCGCTACCCACCCTGTTACAGGTAAAAAGTATGAAGTAAATGTGCATCTGGACGAATTAAAATATAAAGATTTTAACTTGAAAAGCGACAAAGATGGTAATTTTACTTATAAGACATTAAATGGTGATGAAATTAAATTTAATTTTACTACTCAGTTAATGGATGATACTTTTAAGAAAAATATCATTGAAAATAACATAGATGTAGAAAAATACAGTATAAATAAATACTTAAATAACATTAATGAATGTCTTGTAAATATCAATGATATGAGTGATGATGATATTAATGATATAAAAGGCTGTATTGAGGATATAAAAGAAATTCTATCTGATAATATAAAAGATACATTTGATGAGGATAAAGTGTTTAATTCTGCGATAACCGAACAAATGATTCTTTATACCAAATCTGTTAATGGAAATGCGGATAAGGATTATATTAGAAATTATATAGAAAATATGCGTTCTAATGATGCATATCAATATAGAAATTTAGTAAATAATAATAAACCTGGTGTGGATTTTGAATTAACTATTAATGTACCTGAGTCGGATGGAGGAGGCTCATTTAACACCTTTCTTAAACTCGGAAATGATGTTTTCATTAATATATAACAATTATGAAAGAGATTTAAAAAAAGAATTATGGTTATGTCATAAAAATATGGATT
>CATEWF010000052.1 GCA_949527715.1 uncultured Mycoplasmatota bacterium
TCATTTACAAATGTAAATTGCTTAGATTCAATAGGCAATTCTCTAGTTATTGGTGGCCCATAAATTAAATCGTTTTTACTTCTCAAATCATTTATTGTAGATTCAAATGCAATATTATCAACATGATATTTCGCTACATTTAATTTCACTTTTTGTATTTCTCCAGAAGAATTTACTCGTTTAAATAATGCCCCAGTAAATTCATCCCAATAAAAATCAGATACACATCTATGTAATTTAAATCTTGGATCTTCTGTAAAAGTTTGTACAGTTTCAAATATTAATTCAAAACTTGATATTACGTTTTCATAATCATAATTTAATAAATCTCCTTTTAAATAAGCACCTTCAGAAAATGGAGCATGAGTTGTATTGAATGTGTAATCACCGAAATTAAACATTTTAACTTCTGTAGGTAAATCATTCCAAATTTTATAATCATCCATTCTACGATAATCTTTGAAATTAGTACTAATATTTGATGGAAAACCATTTCCATCTTCATATGACATTAAAGATATAGAATCATTTGTATGAGATTGTTCTGCTAATGCTAAAATCTTTTTATCTAATGCTTCAATATCTGATATGTATGCAATATCTTTTGTAGTGAAAACTAATTGTCTTGTACATGTAGTATTTTCTATAACAGCTCCAGTTATTAAGTAAGTAGGATCGATACTAATTGAAATTAATCTTTCTGTTCTGTCTTGAATTAATTCTGCATTAGGCATATAATTAATTCTATCTTCTTCACTTTGAGTTAAAGGTTTAATAGTAATATTATCAATTATTATTTGTTCATTAACTCCTTTATAATCAGTTATTAAACCATCTTGAATTTTAATATAAAATCTACGTTGTCTAGATTTTCCATTATAGTTAGCGAATGTTTTGAAAACTATTAAACCGTTTAAAACTGTATCTTCAAATTCAATATTCAAAACATGATGTTCATTATCAATTTTTGTAAACATATCAACTTTATCATCTCTTTTCAAATCATCAATTTTAACACATTCATTAATTTGATCAGAAACATCTATACTATCAATTCTTTCACAAATTGATTTAATATAAGGTTTTAACGTGTTCCTCATTCGATAACTTAATTCTAATGCAGATTGATAAGAAACTAACATAGTATTAGGATTTTTATCTTCTTCTTCATAACTCATTTCTTTTAACGAAGTATTTTCAGAATTAACCCAAGTTAAAACATTTTGATATTCTGAATCATCTGATAAACTTAAAGGAGTTGAACCAATATCTGCAGCTAAAACATTATCACAAAATTCATCACTTGTATCAATAACTCCAGAACAACTAATAACTCCACTTGCTGATCCTGCTGTACCTGCTGCCCAACTAATTAAAGAACTAGAAATTGAGATACCTGTTTTGAATAAATTAGTAACCATTTCAATTTGATTCTTGAATCTAGTTGCATTTAATTCTGCTATAATATTTGCTGTTTTTTGCATTTGTTTAATCATTTGTTCATTTAAGATATCAACTTTACCAGAAATATCTTTAACATCATATGAAACAACATCAAAATTATTTGTTAAAATATTCAAATCACTTCTCATAGTTGTGATATTATCTGCTGTTATAATTTTACTACTTGTAATATTAAAATCAGTATATAACGTAGTCGATGCATTCGGATTAGGTGAAATTTCAAAAAATTGCTGACGAATTATATATTCAAATGGGTTTGTTTCAGGATCCCAATTAACTTCTTCAATTGGATCAACATAATCATTATGTAAGTATAATTCAATATCTTTACAATTTGGTTTAATTATTGAATGATTATAATGATATGGCAATGTTTCAATTGAATTATTAACAGGTATAATTGGCAAATATTTATGTGAAGGTTTATAACTTAATGCACTATCATAAGAACAATTTAATTTAAATGTTAATTTTATTTTTGTTTCTTGATCTGGCATAATTAAGTATAATTCGAAGAATTCAATTTCTTTTTTCAGTTTCTTAACAATTTTAATATCTTCATCTAAATTTAAATTAACAAACAATAAAGTAAAACCTAAATAATCATAATTTCCATAATCTGGATTATTATCAGCATAGAATCCAATTGGATCAATTTTATATTCAGAACATAAATGCTCACTTTTATCATATCCTCTAAAAACGTACTCTCTTTTACACATTCCATATAAAGAACCCATTAAACCTTTTTCATTTGCAGGAATTGCTAAAGTATTACATTTCTTTCTATTATTAATTTGTAAGAAACAACCTTTATAACCATGTTCATCTTCTTTAGCTTCATTTTCTACACCATGTTTAACTCTTAATCTAGTTAAACCTTGAATATTATTTCCCGTCCATTGTGTTTCATTCCAAGTTAAATTCCAACTATTATTGAAACAATATTCATTAAACTTAAATTCTTGATTAGTTGGAATTGTATAATTATCAGGAATTTTATAAATGATTTTAAAGAATTGTTGTTCTTCATCGTTAATTGTTATTTTTTCTTCTGTGATTATTGAAGGTTTATATAAATATTGCAAATCTGATTCATGCAATTTGAAAGAATTCTTAGAATCAATAATATCGCATTTTATAACAGGTTTTGTTGAAACTAAAGCATCTTGAACTAATAAATACATGATACTTAATTCACCATTACGATATAACTTGAAAGGTGAAATATTTAACCTTGAATCAAAACCACAACCTAAATTATTTAATTCATTTGTATAAGTAACAGAACAATTTGAAGAATCATCTTCTGATAACATAGTAACAATTGGACATAAAATTTGTTTATTAACAACTTTAATAACTAAATCAGTTGTGTACTTATCATTATCTAATATGAAATTTTTACGTAATTTAATTCTAAAGATTTCAGTTTCTTCATTAATTGATAATATTTTTGATTTTAATTCATTTGGAATTGTAAATGTTAAAGTTGAATAAGTAATTCCATCTTTTGTAAATGAATCTGAAATAATATTATCGTTTGTAACTTTAAAGTTATCAAATCCTTCTTCAACCGTAAAATTATTATTATTTGATTCTTCCATAGCATCTTCTAATCTACCAATTTCTGATAATAAATAATCATCGCTATTTTGAAAATGATTGAATTGAACTTCTACGTTTTGAGCAAATTCTGCCATAACTTCTGAAAAAGTTTGATTTTCTTTCGGAGTTATTTCTTGAGGTTCAATTGCAAAAGTTTGTGTTGCATTTTTAGTTTCGTTTGAAATAAATGCATTAACAATTTCAAAGTTTTCTTTAATATCATCAACTTTTTCATTTAATGTATTAACTTGACCTGTTAATTCGGTAGTTCCTCCACCTCCTAAACCAGTTCCAGTTCCTAATTCTAATTTTTTAACGAAATCTAAGTAAAATGGATTTTGAGGAACACGATAATAAACTCTTGTTAATTTATTATAATTTGGTTTAATTTCAAAATCACAATTAATATGTAAATGTAATAATTTCTTAATATAAATTACATTTTCACCTTCAGGTATAGTTGATTTAATAGTTTCAAGTGATGATGAATATTCATAAATTTCTAAATTAGATTTTAATATAACTTCTTTTTCAGATTTAGTTATAGCTTCAAATATTGCAACTATTCCTGATGTTATTCCTTGAACTTCATAATTATTCATATCATCTTCTGTTGCGAAAACGTATAATAAAATATGATTAGTAATTTCAGTTAAATTTTTAATGTTAATGTTAATATAATGTTTTCCTTGAATTGCTTCATGTTCATATGATATTACAGAATCTAAAATTTCATCATAACCATAACTTGATAATGTTTTTGAAGAAAATGGATAATAATGTAAATAATCATTCATAGAATCTGCTAAGAATGAGTTTGTAGAAATATTTGCAAAATCACTTTGATTAATTGAATTATTAGCTACTTCGTTAATACTTTTATATAATTCAACATCACAATCATAGAAATAATCAAATTGTTGAAGAAATGTTTGAACAATGTCATTACATTCTTTATCTGTTAAACTAACATCTAAATATTCATCATTTGTTTCTTCTGTTGTTTCAGTTGGGTTTTCATCATTTGTTTCAGCAAATGTAGAAACTTTTTGAGAAGTATAAAAATCATCAAATGCAGGTCTTTTTAATTTATCTTGTGATTCTTGATTTAAAACTCTAAATAAACTATGTTTGAAATGAAATGTCGAATAACTTATATCACGTATATCTACTTTTTTTATTGGATTTTGCGAATCAGATTCATCTGGAATATTTACGTAAGCACCATTTGCAAATTCAATTGGTGCATAAAACCCCCAACAACCTGGTGCTGGATTTTTATTACTTATTGGTCTTGGATTTCTATAATATCCTAATAACACCGATTCTTTGTTATCTACACCTTTATAAGTTATAAAAGGTTCAAATGTACTTTGTTTGTCAGCTGGTTCAGGAATAATTTGATCAAATCTTAATCTGTTTTTAACTGTTAAGTTTTCAATTATTGGAGTTGTTTTAGATAAATATGATTCATCTGCAATTTGCTTAGTTAAATATTTGTTTTTAATTTGATTAATTATTTCTTGCATTGACCTAGTAATATTTGTATTGTTAAAATCAGTAACATAAAACCTTGCACTATTATTGAAAATAGCATCTTTAGTAAATGTTATCCCATTTGTCGTAATTTCAGCATATTTTACTGGTGAATTTTCACCATTTCTATAATTAATTAAAAATTTATCACTATTTCCTTTTAATGTTAATGAACTATCTAAAAGTAAATCTTTATTATTAAATGAAGTTCCAGAACTACTACCTCCTGAACTTAATTTTTGAATATCATCATATAAATCTTTGAATGATTTGAAATTTTTTGTGTCTTCATTACTTGCTTCTTTATCCTCCGTAATTTTGAATCGAACATTGTTTGATGTAAATTTAGCATCTGAATTAAATTTTATTAATTCTGAATCGATATGAATTCTTGTTTTATCGTTAAAATTAATATCAAAACAATTTGTACCTTTTAAATTTAAAGAATCAACAATTTTTAAATCTTTCATTTCAATATTAGTTGAATCTTTAGATATATAATTATCTTTCATATTGTTTATATCATCAATTGCCTGTTTAACATCATTTGAATCAAATATTTTTTCATATCTTCCATTATCAAATTTTTCTTTAGTAACTTCAAATCCATTCCGAAAACCTGGTTTAACATAAAATGAAACTCCATGTGTTGTGTTATTGTCAAAAATTGCACCTTTTATTGTTGGATAATTAAGATCTCCACTACTAGTTAATTTGCTAGTTTTCTTAATTAAATCGTCAATTGTTAATGTTTGACCATTTACTGTAAAAGTTGTATTTCCATTTATTAAAAAACCATTTTTGTTGTCAGTTGGGCTAATTAAAGATATGATATAATCTAACTTATTAGAATCATTAAGTTGATTGGAAAGAGAATCTTTCCATACAAAACCTTTATCAAAATATCCTTCATAATTAGCAAAAGTTATATAAGAAATATTATTATCTTTATAAACGCTGATATTTTTAAGAGCTGGGTTAAGTGAATTGTTAATGACATCTAAAGCATTTACTGGAATTTTTTCTTCATCATCATCATTCGGAACATTAAATATTATTTTATCAGGATCATTAAATATGACATTTCCACTAATTTCTGTTTTTATATCTTCATTTTCATCTGGTGCAACCCAATCAGGATATGGCATTATTTTTGTATTTCCATATAAAGTTAAATCAAATGCTTCACCATTTTCTTTCAAAACTAAATTAGAAGTATCAACTTGAACAGAATCTCCATTACCATCACCTCCTCCAATTCCTCCTTCTCTAGATGTAATGGATTTCAAATCTTCTAAAGTGAAAGTTGCAGTCATTTTATTTCAAAAATAAAATCTTTAATAAATTAATTTCATAAAGATAACAAAATCATCTGGTTGAATTCTTTTTTTTCCTTGACTATCTGTAAACCAAATTTCAAAACCCATTTGTTTATTTGTATTAACCTTATATTTTCTATTATCGTCTGGAGGTTGCAAATTTGCATAATAAACTAATGAATCACAATAATTATCTCTTGGAATAAATGAAGCATGAATTTCATAATTAGCTGGAAAATGTTTATCTATAGTTAATCTTCCATATTGAAATATTAAATATTTATCATCACCTGTTTCATTTGGAGCAACAAATTCTTGAGGATAATAATAAATGTAGCTAGTTGTTTTAGGATTGAAAACAAAACCATCTTTTTCAAAAGAAGTTTTTTCTCCTTCATTAATTTTCCAACCTCTAATTATAAAATAAGTTTTATGTACTCCATCTTGAACATTTAAATTTGGATTAATATTATAAGAAATTACTCTACTCATTTTTAATAAAAAATAAAAAATGTAATATTATTTTATTCATATCCATTTGGAATACCATCTTTATGATATTGCACTCCATTTTCAATTGACCAAGTCCAATATGTATCACTACAGATCCACATTTCAGGATGAGGAGGATGTGAATTATAATCAGTATTTTCTGTTATTACATCATAATTAGGATAATAATAGGTATTAACTATATTATGTCCTGTTTCTTTAATTAAATCTTCGGAAATTATAGATCTACCATAAAATTTAACTTCAACATCTCTTGTATCTGTATCTAATCCATCAAATACATATCCTGCATTTCCTCTTTCTAGTTGGAAATTAATTCCAAAATCAGTATTATCATATGGACAACTAAATATCATAAATGATATTTTTTTATGGTCAATAAGAGGTCTTGAAATCGATTCTAAATATTCCTTCGTTGCTTCACATCCATCTAATTCATTTGCTTGTAATTGATATTGAATAAATCTACCATTCCATGTATTTTCAAAAGCAGTATGTGGATATAATCTTTTATCAATAATTAATTGAACATTTTCATGCATAATATTTGTAAAAACTGTACATTGATTATTTGTTCTAGGAAACATCATAGTAATATTAGTAGAATTTCTAAGTGGCACAAATCTTCTTAAATTAATTTCTCTTTCAGTTACAGTTTGTTCGAAAATATATCTAGATAATTCTTGAGCTGGAACAATAATAGGTTGTTGTAAAGAATTCAATAATCCTTCTGTAACTTCAGGTTTAATTCCAAATCCACATAAATTAGTTCTAGCTACATTTATTTTAGGTTTAAAGCTATGATTTAGAATTAATTTATTTC
>CATEWF010000053.1 GCA_949527715.1 uncultured Mycoplasmatota bacterium
AGTGCACACCATTATTTTATCATTGGTGTTGCACTTTTAATTGCAATTTGGGAAAAACAGCTTTAATTGGCTGTTTTTTTTACATCTTAATATTCAATTTACACATTCCATTTACTATTGACAAATTATATTTGTTTGAATTTTCAATAGACATTTTACGAAATAATAACAATGTTTTATTAATATCTCCTGCGATAATGCCATCCAATGGTTTAATTGCATAACCATTTTTAACTAATTCAATCATGTGAATACCGCTAATCATAGCTGTACATACTTTGTGAGTGCAACTTAGCTTTGCACCATCACACATAGTGGAGTTAAAAGTACATAATAAATTTTCCATTAAATTACACATTTGTTTAACAGAAAGTTTCATTTGATAAGCAATTGAAGTAATAGTTGCAGTTACTGCTGCAATCACACTACCACACATACATGATAAACTACCGATATTAGATTTAATTTTTCAAACTAGTAAATTTGTTAGTAATAACGATCTTAAAAAAGTTAATTCACTATTTTTAGTAAGTCTATGATATGTAAACTGCGGAATTGAAGCAGTTAATCCATGATCACCAGAACCACACGAACTCATAACCGGTAAAACTGCACCACTCATTCTTGCATCAATCCCTGCTGCAGTATCTAAAATAATTTGTTGATAGATACTAGGCTTCTTATCCATAAGTTTTTTATATGTTTCTGTATATGAACCAGGAACCATGTTAGTTTTTCCATATTCAGAAATATTAATATTTAATTGAAATAATTTTGGTAAAAATTCTAAATCTTTTTCATTACAACTATTAGCTATATCAATTAAATCTTCTACTTTGTAGTCATCAACAGAAACATAAACCTTATTAGTATTTTTGTTTGTTGATTTATGAACAGGTTTAATTACATCTTTACCATTAACTCTTACATACACTAAATTGTCATGAACACCTTCAATTAATGATTCAATTACATCTTTACCATTTTTAATAATTGTTTTTACATGTACAGGTTCACAATGAGAAGGAATTTTTACATGAAGAATTTGTTTATCAATTAAATGTTGTGCGTCTTGTCTTTCTTTTTCAGTGATTGAAGAAAACATTTCAAGTTTTCTTTCAGGTTTTGCAATTACAGCAGCGCCTGCACCTATCATGAAAATACCACAAGTTCCTAAGTTAGGTACTCCAACTCTCATGACATTTTTAAAAATGTAAGGAGACACTTCCATAATAATTGACTTAACTTTTCTAATGTCACCTTTGACTTGTGCGCTTGCTGCTGCAACACCATAACCAATTGCACCAATTTCAGTACAACCATGGGCTGGGACGCATAATTCTTTTACTTTTTCAAGTATTATTTTCTTTGTTTTAGTGTTTATTTTACTTGTCATACATCCTTCTAATATTTATAAATATTATTTTATATAATAACACTATAATTTAAAAATGCAACAATGACAAGTTATATCGGTATGTGTTAATATCTCTATCTTTTTGATAGTGATATTGCTTTCTTATCTTTTAATAAGAAAATTAAACTTCGAACAAAAAGGATATAAATCTCTTTTTGTTCTATATACAATATTTTGAATTCCGTTAATGCTATTAAGAGCAGTAACTGGAACAATGGAATCTAACGGATTAGGGGATACAACATATTTATGAATTCCATTAGCTGCATATGGATTTATTGGAATATTTGCAAGAATATTTGCTGATTGATTAGGTTTTAGAACAAAATCAAGAAAAAGTTTTATTTATTTTGCAGTTATTGTTCAATTGATTACCTATATTCCAATCATTATTTTTCCTTGTACAACAACTAATGTAATTCAATCATTAGGTGTTGGTGTAGGCGCATCAGCAATAGGAACATATCAATTATTATTTAATGAACAATATGGAAAGAGTAAACAATTTTTAACGGTGTCAATTTTATCTATTCCACCATTGCTAGCCGATTTTATTTCTAGTCCTATTCAATCATTACTAATGTCTATTAGTAAAACAAATTATGATCCAAATGTTATGAAATACTTTTGGTTAATTGGGTTAGGTTTTGTATTGATTTGTTTTGTAATGTGTTTTTTTATGAAAGAAAATAAGTCTTTCTTTCAAAAAGATGTGCAATATAAACAAGAAATTCAAACTAAAAATGAATGGATATATTATGTATTGATTTGCTTAATAGGAAGCTTAATTGCTTTTGTAAAATTTGCAAATTCTGGTGCAATTGCTCAATTACATATTCAAAAGTTAGCTTGATTTAAATATAACGATATTGATATAGTAAAAACTTATTATGGTTATTTATCCGTGATGTTTAGTTTAGGCCAATTGTTTGGTGGATTATTAACTGGATTGGTGTTAGTTAAAAGAATTGGAAAAATATATACAGTTTTAATTGGTAGTGTTGTATGAATAATTTATCATATATTGGCATTATTTGTAGTTGATCCATATGGCTATTTAGGTGTTCATGTTTTAAATGGTTTTGCATACGGAATAATTTACAACTTAATATTAGGGTTTGTTCTTATGAGAACATTTAAAACTTATAAAGTAACTCCAATGGGTGTTTATCAAGCTATTTTATCAATAGGAATTACCATTAGTACTTGATTTACGGCTTGACTTAAAAAAGATGTGTTACTACCTGAGACCGAACAACAAGCATACTTTCATGTATCAGACATTATTAACTGAATAATGATTGGTGCTTTAATCATTACTTGAATATTATTTTCATATACTTGTCTAATTGAGAAATGAAAATATCAAAGACTTTGGTTTAGAAAAGAAGATTTTAAAAAAAATAGTTAGAAGTATTTCTAACTATTTAGCAACACAGTTTATATAAGTTTGAGAAATAAATTTCGAATTTAATTCAATTGGTAATTGATTATTGCTTACACATTGAATATAAATCTTTTTTGTATCATCAGTTGAATATACATTAGTTGTTGATCATTGTACAGATGAAACAGTAACATAATCTGATGAATTTTTATCTTTATAAATTAAATCAAAAGAGGTTGCGTTACAATTTTTGACTTCAATTGATTTAACTTTATTATCAGAAGTTTTAAAATAATTACCTAATTCATAAACAAACTCTCAATAAATATTATCAGTTTTAATTAATATGTCTTGTATATCGATTTGTTTATGAGATTCGATTGGCAAAAAGCTTAATGCTTTTTTCTTAATATTATTTGCATCATCAGCAGATTTGATAGTGAATTCACCATATGTTGTTAATGATGAATAACTTTGTCCGTGATTTTTGTTACATGAAGTTAAAAATGGAGTAGCAACAATTCCAACTGAAATTAATGGTAAAAAAGAAAATAATAACTTCTTTCTCATTACTTTTTGTTTGCTTGTTTTGCTAATCTTGATTTAATTCTATTAGCTTTATTTTTGTGGATTTTTCCTTTTGAACAAGAAGAATCGACTCTTTTGTAAGCTTCGCTTAAAGATTTAGCATCTTTATTTGTTCTAGCTTTTTTAATTGAAGTTTTAGTAGCAGAAACATTAGTTTTGTTTACTTTTGTTCTTCGTTCAGTTTTACGAATATTTTTTATGTTTGCTTTAATATTTGCCATAGTTTTTCTTTTATATATAGTAATATACATTATAAATAACTATACTTATTTTTATATAATTAATTAAATATGCAAAGTCCATTATTGCTTTTGTTACTACTTGTAGTAGCTATAGTTGGAATTCCTTGATGGTTAAAAAAGAGAAAACAAAAAAAGACTACTCAAGCTATTTCAACACGTCATGAAAAAGACGAAGTATGAAAGGCAATTAAACAATATTTAAAAGATTCTGGTGATTATGGTAAAGAAATTGTTGATTCTTATGTAGCAAAAAGAAATCCAGTTGATTACATCAATCCTAATTTACCCCACCATTCTAAAGAAAACAAGAAATACGCTAATAAAATTAGACAAAAACAAATTTCTGAATCTAAAAAATGAGCTAAAAAAAAGGGAATGGTTCCAGATTTCAATACTCCTAAAGAAAGAGATTTATATGTAGTTTGTTTTTTAACACGTAGTATTAAAAATAAACAATATGATCAACCTAGAGCTATTGAATGTGAAGTTGTTAACACAAAAATTTCTAAAAAACAATGAGATAGAAAAATCCTTATTAATGGCGCATTAGATTATGATCAAGAAATGGAGTGAATTGCTCCAATTCGTGCTGCAGAAGAAATCAAAAATAAAAAAATAGACGAACAAGCAAAGAAAAGAGCACAAAAACAAAAAGCAAGAAACGATGCTCGTAACAAAAAGAAACAAGAAAAAATTAAACGTCAAACTCAGAAGAGAAAAGAAAAAACTAATTAAATGAAACTTTGTTAATTTGTGAAGAGTATTTGATAATCTTAAGTGTTTCAATTAATAAATCTAAAGTGTCATTAAATTTATTTTTGTTGTAATAACGTTCAGCAAGATTTAGGTTTTCATCGATTTCTTTTGCTTCATTACGATATTTATTTAAAAACACGAACAGATGTTGCGCATATGATTTAAGAGTGTTATCAAAAGTACAACTTTTTATGATATTAAGTATTTGAGTTTTAGTTTCTTGAATCTCTAAATAGACTTTCTTGTAATTAGCAAAGTAATCAGTGTTAATTAGTTCTTCTAATTGATCAACTTTTTTAATAGCAGTTCTTATTGAATTCATTGACTCTTCATCAGATGAATTTAATTTTATCTTCATACCTAATAATTGAGCAAGTGTAAGTTTAACATCTGCAAGTTCATCAATTAAAACAATAGAGTCTTTGTATTTTGAATTTATTTCAAACGCTAAATTATCAATATCTTTTTTTAGTTTATGTATAGCTTCAATTGATTCTTTAATTTTTAATAGAAAGACATTTCTTTGAATTGTATCATAATTTTTATATTCATTAATAATGGTTTGATAAGATAAAGCAACCGAAGTAAATTTAATAGTTATTTGCTTAATTTTATCAACTGTAGTTACGTCATTTAATTTAAATCTATTAGTAATGATTTCAAATGTTTTACTAATTGCTGAAGTTTGCTTAGTTAACAAATTGATTTGTTCACTTAAGTATTTAATATTTTTTTGAATTAAGATATTAATTTTATCAGTTTGGAAAATAATTTCAGTAGCTGCTTCAATGTTTTTAATTGCAATAATTGCAGAATTATATGCAGTAGTTATTTGAATATTGTTTAAATTTATTTCTAATTCACTAATATTGGTTGTTGCGAGAGCTGATCTTTTTTCAACTTCTAATGAATCATTAGAAGACAACATTTTAGATTTTTGCTTAAGCTCTTTTTTAATAAACGCCAAAGAACTTACTAAATATAAATGAGTTCTATCTAATATGTATAGATTCTTAACTGTATTGTAGAAATTAACAATATGTTCATTTAATTTGTTAAGAGATTTAATTAAATTATTATTATCAATTTTAATGACATAACCAGAGACTTCTGAAAGAGTGGATTCTATTGCAATAACAATATTTACGAATACTCTATTGTTGTATTTTCTAGACAAATTTAAATCATAAAATGTTAAAATGTCATCAGTTATTGAACGATATTGAGTAAGTAAGTCAGAAACACCTTTACTATAAGTTGTGGTATTAGACATTATCTTTTTAATTTTTTCTGACATAAAAAAACATGAATTTAAATCATCGTTAATTTGAGCTCGTAAAACATTTGCTGATCCAAAAGAAAACTTTTCATTTTCTTCTGTTAAATACATAATTTTTTCTTTTACTAATTTTAATTGTTCTTCAAAAAACTTCTTAGAAGCATTAATATCTTTCATTAAATTTTCTAATTGAGGGTTGTTTTTAGAAAGTATTTCTAAATAAGTGAAATGTTCAATGTTAGAAGTTTGATTAATATCGTTAAAAGTGTTTTTTATTTGATATTCATCATTAGTAAGTTTTTTTCTAATAACAAAAAATATAAAAAATACTGCAAAACAAATAATGAACAATATTTCAAATACTGTCAATGCTACAAACAATTCTTGATCAACGATATTTTCAGATTTTAGCATATTATTTAATAATAAATTTTTTATTAGAAGTGAATTTATATATCTTAAATCCATCTAGAGATAATAAGTCTTTGTAAATGACATCAACAAAAAGATTTTCAATATCATGTCCGATATCTAACACATTGGTGTTGTATAGTTGTGCAAATTGTCAGTCGTGTCATTTTACATCGCCTGTTATAAATAGATCAATATCAGTGTTCTTTTCAATTAGTGGTTTTAATACGCTAAATCCACATCCACAACAAACTGCAACTTTTTTAATACTCTCAGTTTTAAACTCATTTAAACCAATTACTTTCGATAGTTTTAATTTTGTGCTAATAAAATTTATTAGTTCATTAGTTGTCTTAGCAATAGTTAAATTAGCAATTGCATAACTACCTTCAGCATTTTTAGAAACTTTAATATTTTTAAAAATATTGCAATTTCTTAAAAAAGAATAATTCATTCCTAATGGATTGTTATCAAAACAAGTATGCAAGGCAATTAAAGAAGTTTTATTTTTTGTTAGTAACTGCACTATTTCTTTTTCTTTTTTAGATAAAGGATATTCTTTAGATTTTGTAAAAATCGGATGGTGAGAAATAATTAAGTTACATTTTCTTTTAATAGCCTCTTTTACAGATAATTCATTTACATCAAGACAAACTAAAACCCCTGTTGTAGAACTATCAAAAAAAGTAATCTTTCCTGATTGATCTCATTTTTCTTGTAGTTTCAATGGGTACTTTTTAGTTAAAAAAGCAAAAATTTCACTAGTTTTATACATATTAATAATTATATTAATATCATTTTAATAAATAAATAATAAAAAATACGCATGAAGCGTA
>CATEWF010000054.1 GCA_949527715.1 uncultured Mycoplasmatota bacterium
TTTTTTTTTTTTTTTAGACAAAAAGTTAAAAAAATATACCAAAATTAGTTCGAGTACATTATTGCAAAACAATAACTCATGTAGTTATAAATTAATCAGCTGTTCTTCAACCTGTTTGTGGAAAACTACCTTTTGTTTTAATTCAATCTAATAAATCTTGTGAAGAAGCAATTGAAGTATTTAAAGATTTAACTACTCCTGTGGTTGAAATACCTTGAAATGCACTACTACCAATATTTATTTGAGTTTGATATTCATTATGTAAATTTCACTTTATATCATTTAATATTAAACAATCTAAAAAAGCATTGCCACCAATTGAAGTTAAGCTACTTGAAAATGTAACTGAAGTCAAAGATGAACAATCTTGAAAAACACTACTACAAATTGAAGATAATCTAGTACAGTTAGAAAAATCTATAGAATTAATAGATGAACATTCAGAAAAAGCAACATCATTAATTGAAAATAATTGACTACAATTAGAAAAATCTACTGAAATTAATGAAAAAGAATTAGGGAAGGCATATGTACCAATCGAATTACATTTAGATCCTTTAGCAAAAGTTAAATTTTTAATAAATGACGGAATTTTTGTTGTTGTTTGATTGTAATAAAAAGCATAATTAAAAATACTTGTTACATTTGCCGGAATTTGCATTGTATCACATGTATCTTTATATTGAGATAAATCAATTCCATCTTTAAAACCTAATAAAACATTGTTTTCGATGTTATAAACATTATCTGGCAATGCTTTTATTTTTTCTTCTGATGAACTTCCACAGCTTGTAGAAGTAATAGCAATTGTTGATCCAATTGCAGATATTCCTGTAAAACAAGCTAAAGTTTTTAATAATTTATTTTTCATATTTTTTTTGTTCTATATGATATTTATACTCGTTTTTTTTTTTTTTTTTTTTAGAAAAAAAGTAAAAAAATGCACCCAAATTACTTTTTTGATCAACAATAAATAATATAATTTTCATAATTTGAATTCTAACTATATAATAGTTAAGCAAACTTATGAAAACATTAAATGCACAATTAAGTGTTGTTAATGATGGTAAAAGTGTTGCACTAGTAGTAGTTGCTTGCATATTAATTCTTATATTAATATGCCTAGCAATCTTACTGATTGTTAAATTCATTAATCGTAATAAAAATAAAACACTTAATAATTCTGTTAATAACCAAAACAATAAACAATTAGAAAAACAACTTGAATTATTAAACAAAAAAAATCAAATATTAGACAGAAAACTAGAAGAAATTTCTGGTTATTCTAAATCGCAAGCTAAACATGAACTTTTAGAAAGTTTAGATAATGAATTATCTAAATATATTAATAAAAAAATTCATGATGCTAATCAAGAAATAAAACAAAATCAAGAAAAAATTGCTCAACAAATGATTGTTGAAGCAATGGAATCTATTGCTGAAGAGGCAGTAATAAACAATACAACATACACAATAAATCTTAAAAATGATAATGTCAAAGGACATATCATTGGGAAAAACGGTAAAAACATTATTACTTTTAAAGAAGTAACAGGAGTAGATGTGATCATTGATAAAGAACAATCAATTACTTTATCATCTTTAAATCCTAAAAAAAGAGAAATTGCTCGTTTAACAATGAATAAACTTCTTTCTAAAAATATTGATCCATTGACAATTAAAAAAGTGTATGAAGAACAAAAACAAAGTTTTCAACAAACTATAACAGAATATGGAATGAACGCTGTAGAAACTAATTTAAAAATATATGATTTAAATAAATCATTGTATCCATTAATTGGTAATCTATATTTTAGAAGTTCATTCTCTCAAAATGTTTTATCTCATTCAATTGAAGTAGCAAAACTGTGTGAAAAAATTGCTAAAGAGTTAAATGTAGATCCGATTAAAGCAAAAAAAATCGGTTTATTACATGACATTGGTAAATCAATTGATTATGAAATTGATTATGATCATGTATCTCAAGGAGTATTAATAGCTAAAAAGTATTGAAAAGACCAAGACTTAATTAATGCAATTGAAGCTCATCATAATCAAATTCCAGCTAATAATATTTATTCATGAATTGTGAAAATTGCTGATACTATATCTGCAGCTCGTCCAGGAGCAAGAAACACAACAACTGAAGAGTATTTAAAAAGAGTAAAACAAATGGAAGACATTTGTTACGAATTTACAGGAGTTAAAGAAGCTCATGTATACCACGCTGGTAGAACATTATTAGTATTTGTTGATCCTCTTGAAGTTGATGAATACATGTATGAAAAATTAGCATTTGATATTAGAAAGAAATTAGAAGAAAACGATTTAACTAATTTCTATCAAATTGATATTACTATTAATAGAACTAGTACTTTTACTACAAAAACAACCCCAAAAATAAGATAGTTAACTTAAGTTAACGTCTTTTAGTTTTAAAATTATTGAATAATAAAAAACAATTAACAAACTTTAAAAAATTTTTTTAATTCCAAAGCAACGCCTTTTTCGTTGTTGGTATTTTCTGTCATAAATCTTGCTGATAATTTTGCTGTCATAGTACCGTTTTTCATAGCATGACCATAATGAGCGGTTCTTAACATTTCACTATCATTGTCACCATCTCCAAAAGCAAAACAATTTTCTAACGGGATACCATAATAACTTGATAAGTATTTAAGGGCCATACCTTTTGATGAAAATATTGAATTAATTTCAATAATTGTTCCCGCAGAAGGAATTGATCATGTTCTTACAATAAGCGTATTACTTAAACGTTTTATTTCATAAGTAATTTCATCAATATATTTTTCATCTTTCATTAAGATAAGAATTGAGTGAATATCTGAATTAATATTTGATCAATCTTTATTAATATATTTAAACTTATCATTCTTTTCAATGTGGAAGTGAGAATATAAAGATTTCTTTTGAGCAGGATCTTTTGGTTTTTTATAGATAAAAACACCATCAATATTTTCAATAATAACGTTTTGAATTCATTGGTGAATCAATTTATTTTTAAAGATTTGAATAGCAATATGGTAGTTAAACCCTAAGTTTATAGGCATAAATTTAGCATTTGATGGATCTGTTATGTATGAACCATTAAAATTAACCATTAAAGTCTTTAAACCTAATTGTTTGTAAAAGTTAATAGAAGCTCTTCTTGGACGACCTGTTGCAATAGCAAACAAGTTACCTTTTGAACATATCTGTTTAACAACATCAATTGTTTCTTTGTCTAATTTCCCTTTGTTATTTAACAAAGTTCCATCTAAATCAGACATAATTAGATATTTTTGTTCAAGATCTTGTGCGGTTTTAATACTCTTTAAAAGTTTCTTTTCTTTATTTGTTGTTTTTTTCATTATCTAAAACCTACCTTTTTATAAACTTCGTTTATTTTTTTAGAAGCTATCTCATTAAATTCTTTTGTATTAACATCTAATGTTTTAGCAATTTTTGGATAATTTTTGCTATTTTTATTAAATTCATTTTGAAAATTTATTAAAAATTCTTTTAATAATATTGCTAAATCTTTTTTGAATTCACCATAATTTTTATCTTTGTATTGTTTAACAATATCTTCAATTTTCTTATTTGTTAAACATGAATAAATTGTTATTAAATTACTAACACCTGGTTGATTTTTAATATCAAAATTTACTTTATTTAAACTATCAGTTTTAGCAGACATAATTTTTTTAGCAGAAACTTCAGGACTATCTAACAAGAAAATAGTTCCTTTTTCATTTTTATTAGATTTAGACATTTTAATTGTTGGATCTAATAGATCCATAATTCTTGAACCATATTCAGGAATTAATGGTTCTGGAACATTAAATGTTTTGCCATATTTATTATTAAATCTATTAGCAATGTTTCTTGCTAATTCAATGTGTTGTTTTTGGTCACTCCCTGTTGCGACATAGTCTGAGTCATATAAAAGAATGTCTGCAGCCATCAATGTAGGATAAATTAATAATCCTGTTGGAATATATTCAGTTCCGTTACTTGCTGATAGTTTAGAAGACTTATCTTTAAATTGAGTCATTCTTTTTAATTCACCTATTGTAGTATGACAAAGTAATATATGTGCTAATTCAGTATGAGCCGGAATTTCCGATTGAACAAACAGCTTAACTTTAGATTCATCAATTCCTGCAGATAAATATGTCAAAATAACATTTTTAATGTTATTTGATAATGTTTTAGGATCAAAAGTTGTTGTGATTGAATGTAAATCAGCAACAAATGCATAAATATGAAATTTTTCTTGTAAATTAATTAAAGGTTTGATAGCACCAAAATAATTACCCAAAGTAATTTTATTTGTTGGTTGTATTCCTGTAATTATTGTTTTAATATTACTCATGTTTAATTAGTATAATAATAAAAATTATACATAATATGGTAAAAATATTTATTACTAATGGGTGTTTAGGTTGTCGCAAATCAATAAAATTTTTTCAAGACAACAATGTTGATTTTGTTAAAAAAGATTTTTCTAAAACCAAACTAACAAAACAAGAACTATTAGATATTTTATCTTTATCTAATAATGGTTTTTCTGACATCCTTTCAATTAAATCTAAAGAATACCAAACTAAAAAAAATCAAATTAATGATCTAAAACTTACTGAAATGATTAATTTAATTATTTCTAATCCGATGATTTTGAGCCGTCCTATTGTTATCCAATATGATAATAATGACAAACCATTTAGATTACTTGTAGGTTACAATGCGAGTGATATTGAAATCTTTTTAAGAAAAGATCATAGAAAGTTTTTCAAACAAAACAAAATTTGTGGTTTTGAAAATGTTTGTGGACAAATTTGTGGTAAATGCAATGCTAATGACAAATAAAACTTTCAACATAATTTCAAAAGATAAGTCTCAAGTTGTTAACAAAATTAACAAGTTAATGACAAATAATGGATTTAAAAAAGAAATAAAAAATCCAAAATATGTTTTTGTATTAGGCGGGGATGGTACTTTTATTAAAACAATAAATAAATTCTATTCAAAAGAAGTAAATTTAATCCACATAAACACCGGAAACATCGGATTTTATTCAAAATTTAATAGTAAAAAACTTCCATCAATTAATCAGATTACTAATGAATCTAACTATATTAATCCAGATGTTTTATTAGCAAAAGCTAAAAATAAATACTTTAATGCAATAAACGAAATTGCTATTAAGTCAACCAATACTATTTCTTGTGATATTTATATTAACAACACTTTTTATGAATCTTTTAGAGGAAGTGGTCTTCTTGTTTCAACTAAAACAGGGTCAACTGGATTTTGTAAATCTGCATTAGGATCAATCATCTTTCCAACAGTTGATGCTTATGAATTAGTTGAATTGTTTCCCACATTACATGCAAAGAAAAATTCTATCAGTTCTCCAATTGTACTAGGTACAAAATCAAAAATTACTATTAAAAACATTTTGTCAAACTATAGTAATTCTCTTATTACAGACGGTATTGAAAGAACTTGTTTATCTAACGAAGATTCTTTAAATATTGAAATTATTAAACCTAAATTTAAACTTTTATTTACTAAAAATGAATCTGAATACATTAAAAAAATACAAGAAACATTCATAAATGGGTAATTATGAAAAAAGGTAAATACATCTTCTTATCAATCATAACATTAGGCATTTTCCATTTTTACACTAAATCTAAAGCAAAAAAGAGAGTAGGTAATACAAATACTAGTCTATCTGTCTCAAAAACATCAGGAATTAATGTAAATGCATTTATAAATGATATTGGTGGTAAAGATAACATTGTTTCTTGTGAATCTACAATATCAACTTTAAAAATTACATTTAAAAACATTAAGAAAATTTCAGATATTGAAAAAATCAAAAAAACTTACAAAATAAAAGGTTGTATTAAATCAAATAATAAAATAACTTTTTTATTTGGAGACAATTCACAAGCTATCGAAAAAGAAATTAATAACAAATAAATCCACCATTTGGTGGATTTTCTTTATTTTTTAGACTTTCTTTCTATTGTAGCTACAATGTAATCCTTATTTTTTAAATAAGTGTCTGGCATTGGTTTGTTGTAGTATTCTTTTTTACGATTTCAAGAGTTGTTTCTGTATTCATTTCATTCAGATTCGCTCATAGCCTTAATCTTTTCAGGGTTAAGAGTCTTAACTCTTCTTTTGTTTCTTTCTAATCAAGCAACAAATTGATCTTTGTTTTTTAAATAAGTTTCAGGCATTGGTTTATCATAATAAGCTTTTTTGTTATTTCAAGAATTGTTTCTAAACTTATTTCATTCAGCATCACTCATTGATCTAATTTGGTCAGCTGTTAACATTTTGTTTTTTTTCATAATATTTTCCTATTCTTTTAATATATAAATATTATATAAATTAAATACATATTTTCTTAGTAAAATAAAATATTATGCAATCATTATTAGAACTATACAAAATAGGTCATGGACCAAGTAGTTCCCACACTATGGGACCATCAAAACTTTCAGGAATTTTTAAAGAAAAATTTCCTAAAGCTGACAAAATTAAAGTTATT
>CATEWF010000055.1 GCA_949527715.1 uncultured Mycoplasmatota bacterium
ATCCTTTGTGTTATAAAAATATTAAGTGTTGCACTTTATATTTCAATTTAGAAAACTACATCAATAAAATGTAGTTTTTTCTATATATTATTAGTAAATATTCTCTTACAAGTCTATTTAGCTTATTTTAAAAGGTTGATCTATTTGTATTTTCAAATAGTTGTATCAAGACCTAATTTTCCAAGAGTATCAAATAATGCTTGTTTCTGCGTGTTTGTTAATGAAGAATCTTTAAAATAAACCACACGCTCTTTTGTAGCATTTTCACCAGCATGTTTAAAAAACGGATTTGTGGATATGGTTTCACCTACTTTGTTGCAAATATTAATGGTGTTACCATAAAATACTATTGTATTTAGCATAGATTCAGAAGTAAAAGCTCCATAATCACTAGTACCATTGAATCCCCAAAAACTAAATGAATTTGATTCAAATGTTATTTTTTGAAGTTCAAAATTGAAACGTATTGTATGCATACCATAATATGATTTACATACATCGATTTCTGGTGGCAAAACTACTGCTTTAATAAAATTAGGTGTTGAATGGAATTGATATTCGCCACCAAGATCAGTAAGAGCATAACAATGAGCGGTTCCAGAAGGAATGAATTTCAAATCATTTAAATTTTTATTTTGTCATTCAGAAAATTTACCTTTACCTCATGTAGAAAAACCTGTTATATCTTGATCATTAACTTCAAAATCTGCTGCAGAAGTAGGGATATCATCATATTCATCATAATTAGGGTCAAGATGATCATATGAAGATTTTCCACAGCTTGCAATAGCAAAAGGAATTGAAGTAACAACTCCTAATCCGCAAGTAATACTTGCGATAGTTTTAATTAATTTTTTATTCATAAATTCCTTTCATTAATTAGTTTGTGTAGACAAAAAAATCTGTTAGATAAAAATGCCTAACGGACATTAGATGTAAGTTCTAATTTTTAGTTATATATATAACTAAAGAATTCTTTGTCATATAAACATTATATGATATAACTTAACAATTATTTAGTGAATATAGCCTTGTAAATTTCTTCATAATGTTCAATTAAATGGAATTTAATTTTGTTTCTTACTTCTGTTGGAACATCTTCTAAATATCTTTCATCATTCTTAGGGATAAAGATCTCGTTAACCCCACCCCTAAATGCTGAAATTACTTTTTCTTTTACACCTCCAATAATAAGAACTTTACCTCGAAGGGTGATTTCTCCAGTCATTGCAATGGTATTTGGAACTATTCTTTTACTTAAAGCTGAAATAATTGCAGTAGTTAATGTTACACCGGCAGAAGGACCATCTTTAGGGATTCCGCCACTAGGAACATGAATATGAATATCGATCTTACTAAAATCAATATTAGTAATTCCAAATTTCTTAGCATTTGCTTTCACATAACCAAGTGCTACAGAAGCTGATTCTTTCATTGTTTCTTTTAAGTTTCCAGTAATTACTATATTTCCTTTACCAGGAAAGAAAGTAGCTTCAATTGGTAGTAAATCTCCACCAGCAGATGTATATGCCATTCCATTAACAACACCTGGTAATGGTTTTTCATCTTTAGTGTTATATTCGAAAATTTCTTTCTTTAAATCTTCTAAAACAACTGCTTTATCTACTAATTCTGTTTTAATGTTTTTGTGTTGTTGTTTAACAACATATTTTCTTGCAATTTTTCTAATTAAACGTTCTAATTCACGAACACCAGCCTCTCTAGTGTAATGTCTAATCATATGAAGAATACCTTCATCTGTAAATTTAAGTTCCTTTGTATCAATACAAGAGTCTTTTAAAATTTTAGGAATTAAATATTGCTTTGCAATTTCTAATTTTTCTCTTTCAGTATATGAAGTTAATTCAATGATTTCTAAACGATCATATAGAGGAGTAGGAATTTGATCAGGATAGTTTGCGGTTGCTACAAACATAACTTTTGATAAATCATAATCCTCTTCAATATAGTTATCACTAAATTTAGAATTTTGTTCAATATCTAATACTTCAAGCAACGCACTTGCAGGATCACCCCTCATATCTGAAGTCATTTTATCTAACTCATCTAATAAGAATAATGGGTTAACTACTCCAGCTTGTTTCATTGCCTTAATAACACGTCCAGGCATTGAACCAATATAAGTTTTACGGTGTCCTCTAATTTCAGCCTCATCTCTTACGCCACCTAAAGACATCTTAACAAATTTTTTGTTCAATGCTTTTGCAATTGAATAAGCTAATGTAGATTTACCAACTCCTGGAGGACCTACTAAACAAATAATTGGTGCTTTTGAATTTGGTGATCTTGTTTTAACTGCTAAATATTCAATAATTCTTTCTTTTACTTTTTCAAGACCATAGTGACTTTCATTTAAAGTTTTTTCAACAGCTTTAAGATCAGAATTATCTATAGATAATTGTCACCATGGTAAATCTAACAATCATTCAACGTAAGAACGATTAATTGCTGATTCTTGGGGGTTATTTCCTGCTTCAATTCTATTTAATTCAGAAATAACACGATCTTTAATGTGTTGAGGATAAGGGTTATTTAAGACTCTTTTCTTTAAGTTGTTAACATCATTTTCTTTAGAAGAAATTTCTCCTAATTCTTCTTTAACAACTCTCATTTTTTCTCTTAAATAAAATTCTTTTTGTTGTTTAGATAATGTATCATTAATACGTTTATTAATTTCACGATCAACTTTTAACATTTGATCAGAATTAATACAACAAGATAATACGATATCTAAACGCTTAGATAAATCCACTTCTTCTAAAATTTGTTGTTTTTTATTAATACTAATTGGCAAGTAGCTTGCAACATTATCAACAATTTTTGAATTTGAATAAGCTTTTGTTCCATTAAATATTGCTTTTAATTTTTTTGAATCTTCTGCACTCATATCAGAAGTATCACTTGAAATAGCGTTAAAAAGATTTCTAATTTTTTCTGATATTTCAGTTGAATTAGCATTTGTGTCTTTTAATGGCTCAAAGTTTGCATACAATGCACCATCTTTTTCATCAATATCAAGAAGTTTAATTCTCTTTAAACTTTTTAAATTTACTTTTAATGAACCATCTTCCGCTTGAATGACTTTAGTTATTTCACATAATGTACCTACTTGATATAAATCTTCAAATTGTGGGTCATCTAAAGCAGGGTCTTTTTGAGAAACTAACACAATTCTCTTATCTTCTGAATTATTAGCAACTTTTATTGATGCTAATGATTTAGTACGTCCAACATCTAATTTATCAGATATTGAAGGGAAAATCACTATTCCTCTTGTAATTAATATTGGTTTAAACATATTGTCCTCCTATTAAGACAATATTATTTTAGCACAAAACAAGTGAGAGTGCTAATTTTATTTTAAAATTGGCTTCAGTAAATCTAAACCAAATATTTTTGTAGTTCCACCTTGAGCAAAAGTGTCTCTTCCGCCGCCAGAACCATTCGTAAGCTTGTTAATTTCTTTAATTAAATTGTTGCAAGAAAAACCGTTTTTTGAGCAAAATTCTTTATTAGCCATTAAAACATATTGTGTTTTTAAATCAAATTTATTTAAAGCAATAAATACATGTTGTTTATCTTCATTAATTAGTTCTGTTAATGCAGATGAAACAGTTTTATTATCTAATTGATTAAATTCAGCAACTAAATATATAGATTCATTTGATAATTGCTTGTATGTTTGTTTTATATCGCTAATAACTTTATTAACATTTTGTTTATTAACTTTAAGAATTAAAGCATTATAGACTTTTAACAACTGATCGAATCTGTTTGTTAAGTCATGATAATTTTTTAAATTTATTTCATATGAAATTGAATTAAGAATACTATTGTATTCTTTATCAATAACATTGTTTATAGAAAGAGTTTGATCCATCAAATCAATTTTTTGTTGAACGTTTTGAATGTTTGATTCTAAGTATTTGTTAATAGTTTCGTTTGAAGTGATTGCTTCAATACGATACATTCCACCACCAACACTATAGAATTTAGTAATCATGAATTGTTCGATATCTTTTGTGTTATGTACATGAGTACCACCACATATATCACATGTAATCCCGTTCATATCAACAACTCTTAATTTACCACCAATCTTTTTGTACACCTCTTCAAAGTGACCAACTGCATTCATTTTTTTAGCAGTATCAATATTAGTAATACTTACTTTCACTTGTTTAGCTAAGTTAATGTATTCATTAACTTTATTTTCAATAGCTAATATTTGTTCATTGTTTAAGTGATAATCACAAGCAAAATCAAATGTCACTTTTTCTGCAGACTTAAAAGCGCCTTCTTGTTTAATGTTTTTACTTACTAATTCTCTTAATGCCTTGTGCAGCAAATGCTCAGTAGAGTGATTTTTTGTTGTTAATTCACGTTGGTGTTGATTAATTTTTAAATTTGCATAGTCATTTAGTTTTATTAAATGAGAATTTTCAATATGGTGAAAATGCTGACCGTTTGGTCCTTTAATGACATCATCTACTTCAATTGATGTGTTATTAATAAATATTTCACCATTATCGTGCATTTGTCCACCGCTTGTAGCATAAAAAGGAGTTTTATCAAATACAATTCATCCATTTGCATTTAATTCATTCACTTGATTAAAATCTTCATCAAATAAACCAATTATTTTTGCATTGTTGATTTCTTTTGTTTCATAATCAAATGTTGAATTTTCTCTAAAGTTCAATAATGTTGCATTTTGGGACATCATGCCTTTGATGTCATTTTTTGATTTAGAAATTTCTTGGTGTTTTTTTACTCTTTGGTCATAATCATTTTTATCAATCTTTAAATTATGACTAGAAATTAACTCTTCAACAATTTCGTATGGGAAACCATAGGTTTCAGTTAATTTAAATGCAACTTCAGCATTAATTTTATTTTCATTAAGAGCTTTTTTGAACAAAGCAAAACCATTGTCTAATGTCTTATTAAATAATGTTTCTTCAGAAATTAAGACTCTAATGATTCTTTCCTTATTTTCAACAAGATAAGGATAAAAGTCTTTCATTACATTAATTAGAGCTTCTACTACTGTTGTTATGAAAGATTTATTGATTTCAAGTCTTCTAGCGCATACCATTGCTCTTCTAATCAGTTTTCTTAATACAGAACCTCTTTCTTTATTTGAAGGAAATGCTCCATCTGCAATAGCAAACATGTTTGCTTTTATGTGATCAACAATGACAATGTAATCATGGTTAATTTGCTTTTGAACTAAATCTTTAAAGAAATAAGCATTCATATCATATTTCTTTGTAGTTAATTGTTCTAATTGTTTAATAACATATTGAAAATTATCTACGTCATAGTTAGTTGGTACATCTTGAAAAATACAAGCTAGTCTTTCTAATCCAGCACCTGTATCAATATTTTTTCTTACTAATTCTTCATAGTTATTGTTACCGTCATTATTGAATTGACTAAATACAATGTTTCAAATTTCTACATAACGATCATTTTCAATATCTTCAAAAATTAATTTTTCACCTAATTTATTTGGATCATATTTTTCCCCACGATCAAAATAAATTTCAGTACAAGGACCACAAGGCCCTTGACCTACATCTCAAAAATTTCGGTCCCTATTTCCTTTGATAATTCTTTTTGGATTGATACCTAAACTAACTCATTTATTAAAAGCAACTAGATCATCTTGGAATACTGTAATATAAAGTTTATTCAAGGGAATTTCAAATTTTTTTGTTAAAAGTTCAAATCCAAATTCAATAGCTTCTTCTTTAAAATAATCACCAATTGAAAAATTACCTAACATTTCAAAGAAAGTGTGATGTCTTGCAGTTACACCAACATTTAAAATATCATTTGTTCTAATTGCTTTTTGAACATTCACTAATCTCTGACTAGGAGGATTAGTTTTTCCTGAAAAATAATCTTTAAGAGTGGCTACACCAGAGTTAATCCATAATAGTGATGGGTCATTAACAGGAATTAATGATGATATAAAAGATATGATTGATCAACATAAAAAAGAAATAGATGAGTTACTAGCTAAAGGGTTAAATTATACCAGATGATAAAATCCTTACATAGCCTCAAGCAAACATTCAGCTGACAAAAATGTTATTGTATGTTCTTTCTTGAAAGCCTTAAG